>CAZVDM010000031.1:5842-27171 GCA_964625555.1 uncultured Chloracidobacterium sp. | reverse complement strand
GGCGACAACCGCCGTGTCGATTTTTCGCGAACGGTCGTCATCATGACGTCCAATCTCGGTGCCCGCGAAATGTCCGAGATGATCTCGGGCGGCATCGGTTTCGCGCCGACCAAGACCGATCAGGTCAAGGCCGACAACGAGATCGACACCAAGATCTACCGCACGGCACTCGAGGCGGCGAAACGTAAATTCTCACCCGAATTTATGAACCGCATCGATAAGGTCGTCGTTTTCCGAAGCCTCAAGGAACATCATTTGCGCCAGATACTCGATATCGAGCTGCGTGCTGTCCAGGACCGTATTACCGAATCCGCAGGGACGAAATTTGCGTTCGAATGCACCGACGAAGCAAAGGAATATTTGCTCAGCGAAGGTATCGATCTCAAATACGGTGCCCGTCACCTCAAGCGTTCGATCGAGCGATTTCTCGTTTATCCGCTCTCAAATCTCGTCGCGACCCAGCAGGTCGAGACCGGCGATTTTGTGATGGTCGATTTCAACGACGAAACAAAGATGCTGACCTTCACAAAACAGTCGGGAAAGCTGATCGTCACCGATCCGAAAGAATCGACTTCCGACGACGAATTGCTGATCAACGCAGACGGTGTAGGTATGCCGCTGCCTCAGGCTGAAGCAGCAGTCGGTCTGAGCAAATCAAAAGGCGAGAATAACGACGTCTAGGTTTTGAGCATGGAGTTCCTGCTTTAACAGGCCCTTTGCCTCGGCACGGGGCCGCCTAAAGGCGGAACTCCAAACTTAAATGTTCCAATGCAATGACCGTTGCACAGCATCGTGCCATTGTACTATCATGGATTTTGCGATGGATTGTGCCATCGCGGGCTCGAACCGTCGACCAACGCGCCAATGCTGAGCCAACTCGATCTTTGACAACCAAAACCCAACCGCCAGCCCGGCGAGGTATGCAGCACCTAGCGCAGTCGTCTCGCTAGTCGTCGAACGGACAACCGGTATCTGCAAAATGTCGGCCTGAAATTGCAGCAGCAGATCGTTACGGGTAGCACCGCCATCGACACGAAGCTCCGTAAGATTCACACCCGAATCAGCGTTCATCGCCGAAAGCAGATCCGCCGTCTGAAATGCGATCGACTCAACGGCGGCCCTTGCAATGTGAGCTTTTCCGGTTCCACGTGTCAATCCGATGATCAGCCCGCGTGCATCCTGATCCCAGTGCGGCGTCCCAAGCCCGGCAAACGCCGGAACAAAATAAACGCCGCCATTGTTACCCACGGACGCGGCAAGAGCCTCGACCTCAGACGAGTCGCTGATCACACCAAGCGAATCGCGCAGCCACTGAATAACGGCCCCGCCGATAAACACGCTGCCTTCGAGAGCGTACTCGGTGCGTCCGTCGATCTGCCAGCCGATGGTCGAGAGCAAACGATGATCTGACTCCACAGGTCTGTCGCCGACGTTCTGTAGCATAAAACATCCGGTGCCGTAGGTATTCTTGGTCGAGCCTGTATCAAAACAGGCCTGCCCAAACAACGCCGCCTGCTGATCGCCCGCAATACCGGCGATCTTGATGCCTTTAAGCTCAACCGGCGTTTCGATCTCACCATAGATCTCGGACGATGAACGGACCTCAGGCAACAACGTATGCGGAATATCGAATATGTCTAGAAGCTCACTGTCCCACTCAAGCGAATTGATGTTGTAGAGCATCGTCCGCGACGCGTTTGACGGATCAGTGAAATGCAGACGCCCATTCGTCAGGCGCCAAACTAGCCAGGTGTCGATCGTCCCAAAAGCAAGCTCGCCGCCTTCAGCCCGCCGTCTTGCCCCGTCAACATTGTCGAGCAGCCAAGCGATCTTGCTCGCCGAGAAATAGGCATCGCACTCAAGCCCGGTTTTTTGCTTGATCAGGTCACCATGCGATTCCCGAAATCGTGAGCACCAATCCGACGTACGGCGATCCTGCCAAACGATAGCGTTGTAGATCGGTTCGCCGGTCTTACGGTCCCAGATGACGGTGGTCTCGCGTTGATTCGTAATGCCGACAGCGGCTATATCCGAAGCCTTTAGATCTGGTCTCTGTAAGGCTTCGAGTGCAGTTTCGATCTGCGATCTGAATATCTCTTCCGGATCGTGCTCGACCCAACCCGACTGCGGAAAGATCTGAGTATATTCTTGCTGACCGACGGAAATGGTATTTCCATCATGGTCAAAGATGATACTGCGGCTGCTCGTTGTGCCTTGATCCAAGGCGAGTATGTAGGACATATACAGAATGACGAATGTGTTAACAGCTAGATCTTGTCGAGAGCTTGTTCTATGTCAGCAATTAGATCGTTGATGTCTTCGATACCGACTGACATACGGATCAGGCCGTCGGTGATTCCTGCGGCGAGACGTTCTTCTCGCGGAATGGTCGAATGCGTCATCGACGCAGAGTGCTGAACAATAGATTCGACACCACCGAGCGACGTAGCAAGGGTAAACAGCTCGACACTGTTGACGAACGACTTGCCCGCTTCGATGCTGCCGACATCAAGCCCGATCATACCGCCAAAACCGCCGGTCATTTGACTCAATGCGATCTCGTAATTCTTATGTGAGGGCAAGCCCGGATAATGTATGCCGGCGATCTTTTCATGGCCATAGAACATATCCGCAATAGCGAATGCGTTCTCATTGTGACGCTCCATTCTCAAAGCTAGCGTCTTGATCCCACGCAGTACGAGCCATGCTACCTGCGGTGCGATGTTGCCGCCGTAGTATTTGTTAGCACCTTGGCGTGCCGCCTCGACGATTTCGCTCCTGCCGACGAGCACGCCTGCAGTTAGGTCGCTATGGCCGCCGAGGTACTTGGTCGCACTATGGATAACGGCATCAACTCCGAGTTCGAGCGGCAGTTGATTGAACGGAGTAGCAAAGGTGTTGTCGGCGACGGTCGCAATGCCGTGCTCTTTAGCTATCGCGACGACTGCGGCGATATCGGTGATCTGAACGATCGGATTCGAAGGCGTTTCGATCCAAAGCAATTTGGTATCCGGCCTGATAGCGGCTCGATAATTCTCGGAATCGGCAGCGTTAACAAAGGTCGTTTCAACACCGAATCGCTCGCCGATATGACGAAGGAAATTCATCGTCGTCGAATATCCGGACGCCGGGGCAACGACATGGTCGCCGGTTTTGACAAGAGTAAAGACGGAAGCCGAAACGGCGGCCATTCCCGACGCCAGAGCGAGAGCCGACTCGCCGTGTTCGAGTTCGGTGACAGCTTGCTCAAGAGCTCGCTGAGTCGGATTGCTGAGGCGGCCATAGTAATAGCCGTCCTTGACCTCATTGTGAATGTCCGCACCCTCGTCAGCGTCGGGCAAGGCAAAGACGGACGCCGGATAGATCGGAATCGACAACGCACCGTGGTGCTGCGAGTGGTCGTCGCCGGCGTGAACTGCGGCGGTAAAGATCGATCGTTGAGTTTTCACCCGATAATCCTAAAACTATTAAACAAAAATGGCAATCGAGTCGGGAACGCCGCGTCAAATTGATTAATATATATGGAAGGCGTAATATGTAGTGGCAATATGGAGAAGCACCATGAATGATTCAAACCTTTCGGAACTTTGCCCCCTGTTTCTGGCACTTTCGGACAGCACTCGGCTCAAACTGATCCGATTAATGGCCGATGGTGAGGTGTCGGTAGGTTATTTGGCTGAGTCAATTGGCGAAAGCCAGCCAAAAGTGTCGCGACATCTGGCCTATCTACGGACTGCTGGCCTGGTTGCCACACGACGCGAAGGAAAACATATCTTTTACGGTATCGAATGGCCGCTCGAATCGGTTGCAGCAAATGTTATCACTGCGATTGTCGGCGAAAGGTCGCGGAATTTGAAAGGAAACTCCAAAGATGGTGACAACAAGACTTCGATGCCCGATTCGAGTTTTCATGACATATCCGCTGGAACGTATCTGAATGACTATGTTCCGCAGGAGATCGAGATCTATCTATTGTAATGCCGTTTGCGGCATCTCATTGTAAGGGCAATGGCGACAACCATTTGTACAGCAATAGCCGCGACCGGCCAGGTAGCGACGAGTCAGGACCATCAGGCCGTCTTCAAAATAAAAGTCTAAGCCCTCGACAAAAGTCTGGTCCTCTTCCTCGGTTAAATGTTCGTTATCGTCTTGCATACATCGCGAGAAATTCCTTATTCCCCTCGGCCCCTCGTATCGGGGATTCAATAGTGCCCATTACCGCGAGACCAATAGACTCGGCAAATGAATTTACTTCGGCAACAACACGTTCGTGCTTTTCGCTCTCTCGAACAATGCCGCCTTTGCCGACTTCGCCCCGACCGACTTCAAACTGTGGTTTGATGAGCACGATGATTCGCCCGTTGTCATTGAGCAGCGGGACTATCGCCGGCAGTATCTTCGTCACCGATATGAACGAAACGTCCATAACCGCAAGATCGAACAGCGATTCGAAATCCGTTGGCTCTAGAGTACGTGCATTTACATTCTCCCGGACATCAATTCGCGGATCGGTCCTCAGCGACCAAACCAGCTGGTTCGTGCCAACATCAATTGTCGTTACTCGCGATGCTCCATGCTGCAATAGACAGTCCGTAAAGCCGCCGGTAGATGCTCCGATATCGATGCAATTGAAACCTTTTGGATCGATGGCAAACGAATCCAGGGCCGCTTCAAGTTTTAGGCCGGCCCGGCCCACGTATCTGGATTCAGCCGTTTCGCCCTTTATCCGAATCACTTCGTCAGCCGAAAACATCTCGGACGATTTCTCAACGCGGCGTTCGTTGACGAGTACAACGCCGGCCATGACGAGAGCCTGTGCCTTCGTTCGCGATTCAGCCATGCCGCGTTCGACAAGCAGTTTATCTATACGTTCTTTCGCACTCACAGGTTTAACCTCAAGCCGCGAGTCGCAACGTGAAATCCTTTTTGACGAACTTCGCGGAGCTTTCGTTTGTTGCCCTGAACGAGCGGATTGCTGTGATTGAAATGGATAAAATAGACCTTGGATCGCTCCTTTCGGGGCATTGCTTTCAGCAGCGACATTGTCTGGGAAACGAAAGGATGGGGCACCTCGCTCATCGGCCGGTTGATCTCACCGTCCGCATAAAACGTTCCGTCGAGAAGTAGATAGTCGGCGGACCGAACGAGGTCTTCGAGCGGCGTCGACCACTTTTGCCACTTGTCGATGTCGGGAATGAAGATGAGTGATCTGGCCCCTGACTCTATACGATAGCCGACAGTTTCCGAAAACTCATCGCGGTGCGGAACGAGAAATGGTGTGACAGTCAGGCGATCGTTGAGCTTAACTTCATCGCCATCGGCAAGCGAACTTATAACGATGTTCTTGAGGCTAACGAGTTGCGACCATGGAGCATTTTGTTCGAGCATCTGCTTCATTCGCGGCATCGCGAATACTGGAATGTTTTTACTGTTCATCGATTCGCGGCCAAGATACATAAGGCCGGTGTAGTGGCCGATGTGAGCATGCGTCAGGAAAATGCCAGTTATTTCGTTCGACCTGTCTCCGGTCGTTTGTTTGACAAATTCGAACTGCTCGCGCAGGTCAGGCGTCGCGTCAAATATCCATCGAGCTTTCGTATTAGGATCGACAAGGGCGATCGACGAGATGGTCTGTCGAAGTTTCGGATCGTTCCACGCGGCTCGACAAAATGGCGTATCGCAGCCAATTTGCGGCACCCCCGCGTCTTGGCCGACGCCGAGCACGAGCACATAAGGCCGCACGCCAAAGGCACTAATCGCGAGAATCAAGATGTGCGAGATAACCGCCAAACGTAACATCATTTTTTCGGACGAATGAAAATGCTATTCTAAGCAAAATGGGAACGGAAACAAAGCTTAGTCGATTTGCAAAGTATGCATGGTTCGTACTCGCCTATAACATCCTTGTAATTCTCTGGGGCGTTTTTCTTCGGGCATCAAGAGCGGGCGATGGTTGTGGCCAGCATTGGGTTACCTGTCATGGTGAGTTTATTCCTTCCGCGCCAGAACTGAAAACGATAATTGAGTTCTCTCATAGGATAACCAGTTCGATCGCCGGACTATTGTTGATAGTGCTGTTAGTTTGGGCGATCAGACGCTGGTATGTCTCAAGGGCGGAAAGAGACCGATTTGCGATGGCGGCGGCGATCGGATCGTTTATTTTCGTTGTGATCGAGGGACTACTTGGCCGCAGCCTCGTCTTGACCGGCAATACGGCTATGACACTCACACCCGAGCGTCCGTTTTGGATGGCCGGTCATCTCGTAAATACGTTTATTTTGTTGGCGTTCATTACGCTTACCGCGTGGTTTGCGACCAATGGCCGGCGACTGAATTTCCGCATTGAAACCAAATACCTGGCGATCGCGGCCTTCGGTTTCTTTGTGATAATGGTTGTCGGCGTGAGCGGATCGATCGCGGCGCTCGCAAGCATGCTCTTTCCGGCAGACTCGCTCGGAGCCGGGATCGAGCAGGATTTTTCGCCGACGTCGAACGTACTCTTGCGGCTCCGCGTGCTGCACCCGATCCTTTCGGTACTCTCAGGCGTGTTCTTGATTTTTATTTCGGGCTGGCTTAATAGAGAATCCGCTGACGACAAAGGGGTGAAGCGGTGGTCGGGTGTTCTATCGTTGCTAATTGTCATTCAATTGGCATTCGGCGCAGCAACGCTTTTGACGCTAGCGCCGATCGTTATGCAGCTTGGACATCTTTTTCTTGCCGACGCCATCTGGATCAGCTATGTTTTGACAGCGGCAAATTTTTTGGCGTCCAGGCCAACCCAGCTCGATCGCTGATTCGAAAAACACTCTGGTTTGATGTAAAATCTGCAACATCGGCAGATCACTGTTCGTAACTTAGTTCGGCCTCTCCTGCTCACTTATGCAGCGACGAATTCTCATCATCGACGACCATGACGACCTCGCCACGTCGCTCGAAGAGGTGTTTTCGCACATAGGCCATGAGGTTGATATCGTTGGCGATCGTCTTGCGGCGATCCGATTGCCCGACATCGAGTCGTACGACATTGTGATCACAGATCTCGACGTCGAAAGCACCGGTCCCGTAGCGCAGCTAAACGGCAACGTGCCGACCTGCTTGCCTAAGGTCGCTGCCGCAAATGCGGATGAACATATAAAAGCATTCAAGCTGTGTGCTGCTAATTTTCGCCGCGATGAATTTGATGAGGACGAGTTAAAAGATCTCGTCGCGACCGTGCTGGATTTCAAGATTCGATATGTAGATACTGCTGAGGTTGTTCAGGATCTACATGAAAATATCGAATTTGAGCTTCCCAGTGCGATCTCATTGATGCACATCGTGCTTGAGTACTTGATGAAAAGGGTCGAAAAACTTGGTGTCATAAAGCCGGAACAATCGAATCTCTTTGTCGCTCTCGACGAAGCTTTTGTTAACGCCGTCAAACATGGCAATAAATTTGACGCACGAAAACTCGTCAGAATAACTGCCGAAGTATCAAAACACGAAGCAAAGTTCACAATCGAGGACGAAGGCGAGGGGTTTGACGTCAATAATATCCCCGATCCGCTCGATCCAACGAATCTTTTCAAAACATCCGGCCGCGGCGTATTATTTATCTACAACATCATGGACGAAGTAAGATACAACGACCGGGGAAACCGCCTGACGATGGTCAAGCGTTCTGACCAATCGACGACAACTTAACTTGTCCTCTTTATATTGTTGTTGAAGCGTTTATAATTGAGCTATGCGGGTAACAATTGCTCAGATAAACACCACCAATGGCGATATTGCCGGGAACACGTCAAAGATAGTAGATGCCATTAAAAAGGCGAAAAGACAGGGCTCGGACCTCGTTGTTTTCCCTGAAATCGCTACCCACGGCTACACTTCGCAAGATTGGTTTCAGGATGCTGATATTATCGCGGCCGCCGGTGAGGCCGTCGGTGAAATCGTCACTTCAACCGAGGGAATTACCGCGATCGTAGGCACAATCAGGGCGAATGAAGACAAAGACGGCCGGCGTCTATTTAATTCTGCCGCAGTGATGAGCGAAGGTAAATTGCTCGGCTATGCCGACAAAAGCCTTCTCCCCGAATATGATGTGTTCGATGATCCACGATATTTTGAGCCTTCTGATCACCGCAGCGTCTTCGAGATCGGCGGTGTCAAGGTAGGCGTCGTCGTATGCGAAGATTTTTGGAACGACAAGACATTTTGGGATGAACGGCTTTACGACAGCGACCCGACGGATGAGGTGGTCGCGATGGGAGCCGACATTATAATTTCGATAAACGCTTCGCCGTTTAACAAGGGTAAGATCAAGCTCCGATGCGACATGGTCTCGCATCGAGCCAAATTGCAGAAAAAGCCAATCGTGTTCGTCAATCTCGTTGGCGGCAACGACGGAATTATTTTTGACGGAGCCAGCTTGATCGCCGACGAAGAGGGCGATGTCATTTTGCAGGCACCGGCGTTTGAGGAATTTGTCGAGACCGTCGAGCTCGATGTTCGAAAGCCGGATGTACGCGGGATTACGGGCGACGAGACCGAAACGATCCGAAAGGCGTTGGTTCTCGGCATCCGCGATTATGCTCAGAAAAACAGTTTCAAACAGGCTGTTCTCGGACTGTCCGGTGGCATCGATTCGGCGCTCGTAGCAGCGCTTGCCGCGGAGGCGATCGGACCGGCGAATTTGCTTTGCGTGATGATGCCGTCGCCGTTTTCATCACAGGGAAGTATTGACGACTCGGAAGAACTGATCCGCAATCTTGGCTGCCAAGGCCGTATCGAAACAATCTCCGCAACGTTTGAAGTACTGCTTGAGCAAATGAACCTACATAAACCGACGAAGGGCGGTGAAAGCCTTGCGGCTGAGAACATGCAGTCACGCATTCGCGGTGTCATCCTCATGGCGATCTCAAATGCTGAGGGGCGGTTGTTGCTTTCGACCGGCAACAAGAGCGAACTCGCCGTAGGGTACTGCACGCTCTATGGCGATACAAATGGCGGCCTTGCGGTGCTTGGTGATGTTCTCAAGACCGAGGTTTGGAAGGTCTCACGCCATATTAATGAATCTGCCGGCCGCGAGATAATCCCCAACAAGATCATCGACAAACTGCCATCCGCCGAACTCGCTCCAAACCAATTGGACCAGGATAGCCTGCCGCCGTATGAACTAATGGACCCGATCCTCCGGCTCTATTTCGAACAAAAACAGTCGCCCGCCGAGATCATCGCCGCCGGCCACGATGCAGAACGTGTCTATTGGATCCTCAACAAAGTCGAACATCCGGCGAACGAATTCAAGCGGCAACAACTGCCGCCCACGTTGATCATTTCCAAAAATGCGATCGGTGTAGGTCGTCGGAGGCCTATCACACATAAATTTCGCCGTAGCATGTAAAAATTTTCGCAAGTCTTCCTAAAATCTCCGTTCAATAATCAGCAGCATCTGCTGAATTGATTTTGAACGGAGTTTTCATATGCCAAGATTCGATAGTCCGCTGAATGATATTAAGATCGCGTCGCCGTGCTCGGCAAATTGGAACGAGATGTATGGCGACAACCGCAAACGCTTCTGCGGCGACTGTAAGCTCAATGTTTACAACCTCTCCGGCATGACCAAAGACGAAGCTGAGACTTTGGTGACCAATGCCGAAGGCCGTTTGTGCGTGCGATATTTTCAGCGTGCAGATGGCACGGTCTTGACCGCCGATTGTCCGGTCGGCTGGGCAAAGGTGAAGCAGCGAACGCGAGTCTATGCGACGGCCGTGGCTTCGATGCTGATCGCTTTGTTCAGCGGCGTCCTTTTTGTGTCGTTCTTTTCGAACAAGAAAGTTTCTTTCGGCACGTTGTTGATCCCATTCTCGACGCCGACTCCGCAGCCGTTGATGGGTGCGATTCGGCCTGTACCTTCGCCATCGCCGACGCCGAAAAAGACGATGCCGAAAGTCGATCAGGAAACGATGCAGCTGATCGGCAAAATGAAGGCGAACGAAGGCTATCGCGATTAGTTCTTAACGAAATATCCCTGACGGGCTCGTACCTTCAGTTCAGGACGGCTTCCAAGTCCGACGTTAAGATTGACATAACGACCTACAGGAAAATCGGCGTCCGAATAATACTGAACGAGATACTGCGATCGTAGTTCATTCGCAAGCTGGCGGAAAATGCGGTCAAGGATTTCAGCGTTCTTCCTGCTGTTCGAGAGATTTTGGAGATCGTCTTTGGTGTCGAATGGTTGGAATTTCGGCAGAAAAGCAGTTCCACCTGTTTCGACAGCAAATTTCTGCATATTTTCCTGACCCGCGAGACTCATCTTGTTCAATTGAAGCGAACTTCCCGCCGGATTTATTGAATAAAAGACGGTATCGACATTTTGTAGCAGCTTTAAGATTCGCTGACGTTCGGCAATGCCCGCCTCATTCCGGTTCTTGACCGTAAGCTGATACAGGAGCTTTGAGTCTATTTTGTTGACATTTATCTTGCTGTAGCCATCCTGGATCGCCTTGGATATACGGGCGCTGTTGGTGTCTTCGCCATCTGAAATGACAAGTATCACCTTTCGCGAGCCTTCAGGAGCGTTCATTCTCAAATGATCCGCCGCGGCGGCGACAGTGTCATAGAAGGCCGTAAATTCTTTGGTCGGCGTTATATTTTGGATCGCGATCGCAGTCTTTTCGGCCGTATCTCGAGATTGTACCAGTATAGGTTTTGCACCGATCGAAAAGATGGTTGCCCGGTCTTCCGGCCGCATCACGTCGCGTAAAAATTTTGCAGCGGTTTCGAGTTCATATTTGAACATCGTATCCGTGCTCGCCGAAACGTCAAAGAGCAAGGCTATTTCGAGGGGCACCTTATCGGCTCCGCTAACAGTGTCAATGACCTGAGCCCGGGTTTCCTCGGTCACGCGAAAGTCTGCAGCGGTCAATCCGAGAACCGGCTCCCCGTTCGCATTCGTGACCGAAACCGGAATAACGACCAATCGCGAATCGACTTTAATGATATCGTCGTCGGCCGCCTTGGGAGTCGGCGTGGCTGTTTGGCCAAATGCCGAGAGCGACAAAACCAATACGATAGCGGGAATTGAAATGAAACTGAACCGGCGGAGACTTTTCATTGAGATTGGGAATAAAGTTAAAGGGCACCGACGGCTCGCATTGTGTAGATATGCGGTCCGCGATGCCCTTGGTATTACTTACTACTTCTCTTCCTGATCGTTGGTCTGGGTCTTGACCTCGACATTCTGGTTGATACCGCGGCTGACAAGCAGCTTGATCTCAACGCGTCGATTCTGCTCACGGCCTTCGCGGGTCGTGTTGTCGGCAACTGCCTGCAGTTCGCCAAAACCGTACGACGGAGTGAAGCGGCGAAGTGAAATATTGTGCTGTTCGATCAAATATTCTCGAACGGCCTTTTCTCGCCTTTCACTTAGTGCCTTGTTAGCTTTCGCACTACCTTCCGCCGAAGCAAATCCCGTGACCTCGATCATATAACCCTTTAGGCCCGTTGCTGCGGTCGCGATCTGGTCGAGCTGCGATTTGGCGTCGGCCGACAGGACCGCACTATTGACCTTGAAATTAACGGTGGCAGACGACTGAACGACAAAATCGTCAAGATCCGTAATGCGCTTGTTGGTTGCATTTACACCGGCAACCGCTGCGTCCGCGGTGTCCTGAGCAGCCTTAGCACCGCCTTTAGCGGCATTCGAAATGGCCATCAGTTCGTCTATCTGGCCCGAAACACGCTGAGCGTTCTGCTCAGCAGCCGTCAGGCGGTCTTCCGCCGGGGCGACTCGTGCCTCGATAGATTGGGCGGTCAACATATTGCTCTTATCAAAGCGAACTTTGTTAACGGCAACTGTACCGGTACTGTCGCCAACACCCTCGACGCTTACATTAAGCCCGCGTACAAGCGAAGTGACAGGATATTTGTCACCGCCGAATGTGCTGTTATTTTTGATGCTTGCGTTCGGAGCAACTGTGATCTTGGTGTCGACACCAACCGTATCGCGAACGATAAAGGTATTTTGATCGTCTTTGGAAACGATAACGCCCTTAATTTTATACTTCTGTCCGGCCACTGCTGACCTGACCTGAGCATCCTGAGCAAAAACACTGACCGCTCCGATAGCGAGCGACAAAGCTAGAATAGATAATTTTTTTAACATAAGTTCCTCCTGGGGATATCAACGTGTAACAAATAAGGGCCAATCAAATAGACGCCTTATCGCGTGTGTGGGTTGTAAGCGAAATGAATCAGCAATTCCATCGCGATAAATTTGACTATAGACTACTCTGGCCTCGGTTTGTGTGCTCTAGATTACGGATAGGGAGAAATTGAAAATAATCAAACGCAATTTCGGTATTATATCGCAAAGTTCGATTGAATCCAACAACTTTGTTTATTATGTGATGCCGATGTTTATAACACGCCGTCAGATCTCAAAGTTTGCGTTTTGCAGATATTCCTTCAAATAGGCCAAAAATCGTTCTGCATCGGCTCCGTCTACAACACGGTGGTCGTACGTCAAGGCAAAGTATGCCATCTGCCTGATAGCGATGTAATCGTCGCCATCGGGTGAGGTCAACACCTTTGCACGTTTCTCGATCGTACCAACGCATAGAATGGCAACCTGCGGCTGGTTGATGATCGGAGTTCCGTACAAACCGCCGAAAACGCCCGGGTTTGTTATTGTAAACGTCCCGCCCTGGACCTCGGCCGGATTGAGCTTTTTCGTTCGGGCACGGTCCGCTAGATCGTTCGCACTGACGGCGAGTTGAGCGAGTGTCTGCGTGTCCGCATTTCTAAGGACCGGCACGATCAGGCCCCAATCGAGGGCGACGGCCATGCCGAGATTAATGTCGCCCTTGTAAATGATCTGGTCGCCATCGACCTGCGAATTGACGATGCGAAATTCGCGTATCGCTGCGGCTACTGCCTGGAAAATAAACGGCATGAACGTCAGCTTGGTGCCATATTTTGCCTGAAAAGCATCCTGATTTGCCTTGCGGAATTTGGCAACATTGGTCATGTCGATCTCATAAACGCTCGTCACGTGTGCCGAGGTCTGTTTTGAGAAGGTCATGTGCTCGGCGATCTTTTTGCGCATCACCGACATTTTTTCGACGCGATCCTCAGTCGTTACGACCGACTGCGGCGGCGTGAATGAGGCGGACGGTCTTTGGCCTTCGGTCTTGGGACTTTGGACTTGGGTCGCGAGGCCCGAGGTAGTCGCGGCTCCTTTAACGAGCAAATCCTCAGGTCGCAATGCGGCTCCGGTCTCGATGAAAGACAAAATGTCACTTTTGGTGACACGTCCGCTAATGCCTGAGCCGGGAATTCGTGTGATATCGACGCCGTGCTCTTTGGCTATATTTCGAACAAGCGGGCTCGATTTCTGACGGCGAAGTTCTTCGAGAGTTGCATTCCCATTCGAGCCGCCATTTACAGGAGCGCTCGGCACAGACAGTTGGGAAGGTGGGCTTGCCCCCGCAACGGCTGCCATTGCTCCGACGCTCTCTGAATCTGTAGGTTGAGCGGGGGCAAGCCCGCCTTCCTGACCTGTCTTGTCCGGAGCTTGAACTTTTTCGACTGGTGTAGCTCCAACAGAACCTTGAGCACCGACCAGAGCGAGTACAGATCCAACTTCGACGGTTTCGCCTTCCTGCACATTGATCGCGAGCAGCGTTCCGGCTGATGGCGAGGGAACTTCGGCATCGACTTTGTCCGTCGATATTTCGAGCAGCGGTTCGTCTTTCTCGATCGAATCGCCGACAGCCTTGAGCCATTTTGAAACAGTGCCTTCAGTTATTGATTCGCCCATTTGGGGCATTACTACTTCTGCTGCACCTACTTTCGATACGGCGGCCGGTGCGGATGGGATGGCCTCGATGATGGTTGGTTCCGGTGCGGGTTCCTCTGTTGCGGCGTCGGGTTCGATGGTCTCTACAATACTCGGAGACTCGCCAACAGGAGCCGATGCGGCGGAGGCAGGTGCTGACACACCAACTTCGCCTTCTTCGCCGACGATGGCAACGACGGTTCCGACCTCTACGGTCTCACCTTCCTGCGTGCGGATCTCTAGGAGAATGCCGGCTCCGGGGCTCGGGACCTCGGCATCGACCTTGTCGGTCGATATCTCGAGAACCGGTTCGTCCTTTTCGACTCGTTCACCGACGGCCTTTAGCCATTTCGAGACAGTTCCCTCGGTTATCGACTCACCCATCTGCGGCATTACTACTTCTACGCTCATAAAATTTCCGTCCGAAAGATCAATATCAATTGAATAGAATACAAGAAAATTTGCCTGATGAGAATTCCGGGAGTGCTGGCTACGGACACAATGCCACTCACCCTCATTTTCAAAAGTATCTGACAATCCTCGTTATTCTCTGCCTTTGCTTCCTTAGCGTTCTTTGCGGCTATGCGTGAAATTACTTCTAGGGTCGGTAAAATTTCACGCAAAGACGCGAAGGCCGCAAAGAAAGAACAAGCCGGAAGAAATCTCAAGTGTCCCAAAAAGTGTCCCATTCTTACCCAAATGGGACATGTAACCGTTGATATTATTGATGTTATACGATTTTGGCTGCATTTTCGCGTTTTTGATGTACAAAATGGGACACTTTTATTGTTTTTCTTCGCGAGATCCTTATAAATGTTCAGACTAAACATATTTACGCTGCTTCCTTTGCCATTTGAACGTAGCGAGAGGCGGACATTCGAGAAATATTGAGTTCTTTGGCGATCTTTCGACTGCTCTTGCCTTCTGCCGCGAGTCGTTTGGCGTTTTCGATCACGCTTGCTTTGTCCTTGGATAGTGATCGGTTCCTATTGACCGATTGTCGAGGGAATTCGAGATGTTCGTTCTCGTGGGTGAATTCTTTGAACTTCATGCCGAGAAAGTTGTTGTACGGCGGGCGCGTCGTGTTTTGGACGATGCCCTGTTCGGCGGCGAAGTCGAATTTTTGGAGTGAGAAGGCTGCAACGTTTGTGTGACCGTGCTGTTTGCGGCCTGTTCGGGTCTTTATTTGTTTTAGATATCGAATGTCGCTGCCGGTACGGCTGGCTTCCATTGCGAACATCGAATCGGCGAAGTTTGCGATGTTGATCGAGCCTTGCAGATCGTGTTCGGTCAGCGGGTGCGACCTGCGGCGTTTTGGCGTGTGGGCGAGAACGAGGATCGAAATGTGCCACAGCTTTTTTAGTTCGACGAGCTTTCGCATTACGTTGAGGGCGACGTTGACGTTGGAGGTGGCCGAGGTGTCGAGGAACGTGATGTTGTCGATGACGAGGACCGTCGCTTCCGAATCGCGGATGTGCTCGTCGAGGCAAGTAAAGAACATATCCGAAAATCCGTCATAGCCTTCCTGAACACAGCCGTTCCAGGACATCTCGGCACGGAAGAATTGCGTCGAGAATTCATAAAACGCGTCAAATTTGGTGCGGTCTTCGCTGATCCGCGAGTAGCGCATCGCGAGCTGGTCGCAGTCGAGTTCGAAATCGATATAAAGTACACGCTGCGGCGGCACGCGTGGCACGTTTTCACGTTCGAACGGCGGGATCGGGATGCCGCGGGCCAAACTTTCAGCGATCTGCATCGCCAGGACGCTCTTGCCGACGCCCGTCCTCGCATACAGAATACAAAGCTCGCCCTTTAACCAGAACGGCCCAAACAACTGTTCCTGCCTCGGCCATCGCCGCCCGATCTCGAGCCAGAACGAAACAGGCCGTGCGCACAACAGATCGGGCGTCGGCGAATATGAACGAGGATTTTTCTTTTTATATTCCTCAAGCATCTTTGCGACAACGCCGTTCTCAGGTTGCCACCCGACCGCCGACATATAATCCTGATCGCCCTCTCGCAGATCCTTAAGAATGTCATTTGTGTCGTCCATAGTGTTTTATGCAACGATCATACTATGTGTGTTGTGGGTTGTCAAATGTTTTATGTATGGCACGGTTCAGAGTGCAGGCTTTAGCCTGTATCTGGCTGGACAAGCTAAAGCTTGCAATCTGATCGAGGATTTAAGGAACGAGCTACATTTTACTTCGAATTGTCCTAACGATCTGATCGAGGCCGGAGATCGTGGCCGGGATGGTGAACTTTCCGCCATCTTTTATTCGGACTTCGACGGTGTTCCCTTCTCCAGCGGAAATCGATTCGATCTCATTCCAGAGGCAACTGTATTTTCGGTACTCGATGCCGTTTTCGTATATCTTTACGACGTTACGCCGCTGGAGGACCCAACTCGTCATCGTGACGAGATATATGACCAAAAATGCGGTCGAAAGCAGAAAATAGACAAATCCCTGCAGCAAATAAAAGATCACCATTGTCCCTAAAAAGAACAGGAACGACAATACGACAACAAAGACCGCCCGCTGCAGGTAGGCCGGCTGAAGACCATGTAAGGATACGATCCGGCCTAGATTTTGATTCGGTTCGGTCACTAGGTTTCGGCGGTAGTCGGGTCGATGATCGTTTTGATCTCTGAAACACGGTTAGCAGGAAAACCTCCGCGTTTTGCGTGTTCGCGGATCAATTCTTCGTCAGGGGCAATATAGATGCAATAGATCTTGTCGTCGGTGACAAAACTTTCGATCCATTGTATCTGTGGGCCAAGCTCGCTGAGCACATTGCACGAGGTCTGCGACACGGCCTGAAGTGCCTCGGCGGGCGAACCACCCACACCGGGAATCTCACGTTCGATCACATATTTGGGCATAGATCACCTCATTGTTACAAAAATTATTCTCAAATAATACCAAACAAACCGATCGTGGATGTAATAACACTCGCAGTTAATATAAAATGGACATTGATTTCAACATCAGATCCAAAATCACATCGTCAGGTAGATATCTAAATGAAAAAGTATTGTGCCATCGCCCTCGTTATCGTTTCGTGTTCGCTTGCAGCCATTGCACAGCAAGGTGCCGTAACCGCGGCAGATTATGCCCGAGCTGAGAAAATGCTCGGTTTCGCTACTGCACCGTTCGTCGATCGGGCGGGTGCTCGGCCGACGTATTTGCCTGACGGACGGTTCTGGTACCGCGTGCTGACGCCGACCGGGGGCGAATATGTGCTGATCAACCCCGCAGACGGATCGCGAAAGATCGGAACAACAATGGCCGAGATCGGCGTGACGGCTCCAGCAGGCGGCGGGGGACGATTTGGCGGCAGCAACGCTGTCAGATCGCCGGACGGGAAGAAGGAGGTTTTTATAAAGGACTGGAATCTTTGGCTCCGCGATGTGGAGTCGAAGAAAGAAACTCAGCTCACGACCGATGGCGTCAAGGATTTTGGCTACGCTACCGACAACGCCGGCTGGACGCACAGCGACCGTGCGATCGTGCTTTGGTCGCCGGATTCGAAGAAGGTCGCGACTTTTCAACAGGACCAACGTCACGTCAGCGATATGTATCTCGTCACGACCAACGTCGGTGCGCCAAAACTCGAAGCGTGGAAATATCCGCTGCCGCAGGACAACGAGATCATCAAGATCCATCGCGTTATCATCGAGGTCGATAATGCGAAGACCATCCGCCTGAAAACCGCTCCGGACGACCGCCGCAGCACGCTGTGCGACGACATTTCGTGTGCGGGCAGCTTTGACGACAACGAATGGAGTGCGGATGCCAAGACGCTCGCGTTTGTGTCGAGTTCTCGGGACCACAAAGAAGCGAAATTACGCGTCGCCGATGCCGCGACCGGACAGGTCCGCGAGGTGATGGAAGAAGTGGTGGCGACCCAATACGAATCAGGCCAGGGTGCGGTCAACTGGAAGTACCTGCCCGCAACGAAAGAAGTGATCTGGTACTCAGAACGCGACGATTGGGGCCACCTTTACCTTTACGATCTGACGACCGGCAAACTCAAAAATCAGATCACAAAGGGTAACTTTGTCGTAACGCGTCTGATCAAAATGGACGAGTCGGCTCGTGTTCTGTATTTCGAAGCAAACGGCCGCGAACCGGGCCGCGATCCCTATTTCACACATTTTTACCGCATCAATTTTGACGGAACAGGCCTCGCACTTCTGACGCCCGAGGACGGCAATCACCAGGTTGCGATCTCGCCGGATGGAAAGTATTTTGTCGATAATTTTTCGAAGATGGACGTTCCTAACGTCGCGGTCCTCCGCGATATGACCGGCAAATTGGTAGCCGATCTTGAAAAGGCCGACGTTTCACGCCTCGCCGCGACGGGCTGGAAACCGGTCAAACCGATCACGGTGAAATCGGCTGACGGCAAATGGGACCTCTACGGCGTGATGTTCACGCCGACAAATCTCGATCCTAAGAAAAAATATCCCGTCATCAACTACATTTACCCGGGCCCTCAGGGCGGTGGCGTCGGGCCGCGTTCGTTCAATGCTTCGCGAAGCGACCATCAGGCGCTGGCCGAACTTGGTTTTGTCGTTGTTATTATAGACGGAAGCTGTAATCCGGACCGCTCAAAATCCTTCCACGATGCCTGCTATGGCAATATGGCCGACAATACGCTAAACGATCAGATCGCCGGGCTGAAAGAACTCGCTGCGAAGAATACGTTTATGGACCTGACGCGAGTTGGCGTTTGGGGACATTCGGGCGGCGGGTTTGCAACTGCGGCGGCGATGTTCCGTTTTCCGGATTTTTATAAGGTCGGTATCTCCGAATCAGGCAACCACGACAACAGAAATTACGAAGATGATTGGGGCGAACGCTATATCGGCCTAATGAAAAACGACGCCAACTGGAAATCGAATTACGAAGATCAGGCGAATCAGAATTTTGCCAAAAATTTGAAAGGCAAACTCCTGCTCGCTCACGGCGGCATGGACGACAACGTCCCGCCGTACAACACCTATCTCGTGGTCGATGCGCTGATCAAGGCAAACAAAGATTTTGATCTGCTGGTCTTGCCAAACGCCCGTCACGGCTACGGCGGCGACAGCTATTATATGATGCGTCGACGTTGGGACTATTTTGTTAAGAATTTGCTCGGAGTAGATCCGCCAAAGGAATACAGGATCGTTCCGAAACCTGATCCGAGAATGGCCCAATAGCAATTTGAGACCCGTTAAAAAGCGAAGCGTAGTTAGCGATTCCGGTAACTAACTACGCGATATTGCGAAAATTTTCAGATCTTCTTTTGTGCTGCGGCCTCAAATCGGTTAGCCAGGTAAACTGCCTTTTGTATCGCGGGTTCGATCGCGGTTGAGTCGCCGAGGTTCGCCCTAACTCCGAGGCATACAGATCTATCGGAAACTTTCACGCGATAGTATTTTTTTCTGGCACCCATCAGGTCGCCGATCAGCGTCGAATTCTCGCCGTCGAGCATCTCGATGTTCAGCAATTCCATCATTGACCGAGTGTCGGAGCATTCGATCTTGAACGCTTTATCAAAATTCTCATGGCCGATCTCGTCGTCGGATGTGAAAAAGTTAGCTACCCGCTGATAGAACAATTCCGGCTTTGTTATCTTGAAAGAGAACGGAAATGCCTTGCGTATTGCAACCTCAACTGCTGCGTAATCGTCTGACGAATATTGACTTTTCTGTACCGCAAAATGCGTGATCGTTACATCTCGATCGCCACGTTTCCCGCTCATTTTCTTCGTTATCCCGCCCGCCGACACATCGACGCTCAACCCAAGTTCATCCGCCCCGCTCACCCATGAATCTCGGCGGCTATTAAACATATGAGCAATGACCCGGATCGCCAAATATGACCCAATTCCCACCAGCCCAAAGATCACCAGCACCAAAACACCGAGCCGCAACATTGCTTCTCCAAAAGGGACCGATTCGAACAACAGGGAAAGTCGCATCATCGTGCTAGTCATCGAGGCGTTCGGTTTCGTTCTCGCTGCCGTCAAAGAGCGAACTGACAGATGTGTGATACGGCGGAAGCGACGCAGCTTCGTCAGCCATGTCCTTTTCTAATTTCGCGACAGCGTCGCGGGCACGTTCGAAATCTTCGGATTGTATTTTGAGCGTTAGTTTGCCGTCTTTGTATGGCAATTCGTTGAGTTTAGCAAGCGACTTGACGCGGATCTCGACCTTAGCACCGCGTTTTAGAACGCCTTTTTTGAATTTGACGTCGAGTATCTCATCCGTCGCGAGTCGGGCCTCTTTGACGCCGTTCGAGATCAGCCCAAACAGCTTCGACTCAAACTCAAGCACGACCCCTGCGGACGAGAATTTCGCCACACCATTGATCTGCGACATCCCGCTATCGGTCTTAAATGGAACACTGGTGAAGCTATATTGCATCGCGTTATTACAGATCTGCGGCCCTGGTCTCATTTTCGTCACCTTGACGTTCGAATTCGGCCTCTTTTTCCTTTTCGCTGACGATCGTCAGAAATGTCAATGCCGCCGACACCAGCGCAACAGCGATCCCGTAGTAGAGAGTGTCGAGGGCTGATTCTGACTGGAGCAGTTTCTGTACAAACTTGACTGCCATGACCGGTATAAGGACGACGCCGAATTTCGCTTTCAGCTCGTTTAGATTTTTAACGGTCATCCAGTCCGGAACCGACAGATCACCGACAAATAGCTCGTACATGCTGACCGAGATGACGATGAGAGCGATCGCGACCAGAAAGCTGTCTAGACTTTCGAATAAGACATAAAGCGTCGGCGAGTTGGTCTCGGCATGCAAGAACGCCACCTGAAGGACCTTAACGATCTTCTCGGCACCCACATACATCGCCGCGACGGCGCCGATCTGAAGACCAAGCACCGCAACCAACGCCAAATATCGCGACCTCTCAATTAGCCATTTCATTGTCTTAACCGTGAACCTTGGATTTTAAGAGGTATTTCCCGATACCAAACAAACTGATCAGCAACCAAAAAAATTCTACTACAAACGAAGGGAAGTTGAAGCTGAAATAGAGCGAGATCAGTATCAACAACGCCCCGACAGCATTCAGCAGCGAATAAGAAAGCTGATCGCTGCGGATACGCTCAAGCTGGAGCAGCACATAAGTCAAGATAATGACCGCAACGCCGACCGTGCCGAGAATGTCGTACCAGGCCCACGTCATTTCATTTTGTAAACTCCGCCTTTTGGCCCGACGGCCCAGACAGCTTTCTTTCCTCTTGTGCCGACGGCGTTGAGGTCTTCCTTGCCAACGACTTTCCAACTCTTTCCGCCGTCACGCGATAAGTCTGTGCCGTTTGTGCCGACGGCGATAATCGTATTCTTGTCTATGTATGCCACAGCCGAGCGATAGCCCGATAGGCCCGTCCCGAGTCTCCAAGTCTTCCCTCCGTCGGTCGTGAACGCCAAATTGTCTTTCGCTTCGTTAGGTTTCTCGTAATTGCCGCCGACGATGACACCATTGTTTTTGC
>CAZVDM010000031.1:0-5742 GCA_964625555.1 uncultured Chloracidobacterium sp. | reverse complement strand
TTCGCTTCGTTAGGTTTCTCGTAATTGCCGCCGACGATGACACCATTGTTTTTGCCCATCATAGCGATGGAAAAGATGCCACTGCCTGACGTTCCACTGATTAGCGGCGTCGCCGAACGACTCCATGAACGGCCATTGTCATTGGTAGTTAGTACTTCAGACTTCGTTCCTCCTGTTACGGCAATAGCCGGATGATGCGTTCCCGTTGTTATAAGACAGCTACCGCTGGCGGCGAACGCTGCTTGATCTTTTTCCGCGGTGGATCCGTCGCTTTCAATCGCCTCCCATTTAGTGCCTCCGTAGTTTCGGATAAATAGGTACTTGCCGTCGACAGGGTCGGACATTGCCAGGCAACTGAAATTGTCCCAACAAGCTATCGCATCAAAAAAGGCTTTTTCATTGGTGTTTTTGAATTCCAATTTCCAGGTCTTTCCGCCGTCGGTGGTTTTGTAGATGCGGGACGATTCGCCGTTGCCGATA
The DNA here is from genome assembly GCA_964625555.1 of uncultured Chloracidobacterium sp. Lineage (GTDB taxonomy): Bacteria > Acidobacteriota > Blastocatellia > Pyrinomonadales > Pyrinomonadaceae > OLB17. Next base: position 5,262 of record CAZVDM010000031.1, on the reverse strand, counting down.
CTGAGGATGTATGCGGTGTTGGCGTCGAATGCTTCGATATCGCGGAAATCTAGTTTGGCGGCGTCGGGCACTTGGATAACGTCCCACTTTTTGCCGCCGTCGATCGTGCGGATGACCGTTCCGCCGGTGCCGCTGGCCCAGATTACCTTTTCATTAACCACCGAAAGCCCGCGAAAACTCGCGGTCGTATCGACCGTCTGTTTGATCCACTGAGCGTCTGCCGAGATAACGAAGGATGTTAATACTAAGAATAGTGCTGCGATTTTCATGACGTTACCCACTGACTAATTAGTAATTATTAATTGTTCAATTAGTAATTATGCACAGAAAAAGGTTCTGGATCAGTACACCATCCTCGCACGGATAGTGCCTTTGATGCTCCTGAGTATCTCAAACGCATCTTTCGACAGCTTTGATTCGATGTCGAGGATCACGTAGCCGATCTGATCGTTTGTTCTTAGGACCTGGCCGGTGATGTTGATCTTGCTCTTCGACAAACGCGAGTTGATCTGGCCAAGGACGCCCGGAATGTTTCGGTGAATGTGCAATATGCGGTGTGTGCCGGCTTGAGGCGAAAGGCTCATCGGCGGAACGGTATGCGAGCCTTGAGAATCGCCGAATTCGAGATACCTGATCAGCTTGGCGGTCACGTCGAGGCCGATATTTGCCTGTGCCTCTTCGGTCGAGCCGCCGACGTGCGGCGTGAGAATGACGTTCGGCAGATTTTGCAGGACTGAGTAAAAAGCGTCGCCGCTTTTCTCGGGCTCCTCCGGGAAGACATCGACGGCCGCACCGGCGAGTTTGCCGGAATTCAGAGCGTTTTTCAGAGCCTCGAGATCGACCACGTCGCCGCGGCTGTGATTGATCAGAATGCTGCCTTTTCGCATCGATCTGAGTGTATCGGCGTTGATCATGTTCCGCGTAGTTTGGTCTGACGGAACGTGCAAGGTGACGATGTTCGAGTGCTTTAACAGTTCGACGAGTTCGCGGGTCGGTTTGGCGTTGCCAAGCGGCAATTTGGTCGCGATGTCATAATAGATCACATGCAGGCCCATCGCCTCGGCCAGGTTCGAAACCTGAGAACCGATATTTCCGTAACCGATGATCCCAAGCGTCTTGCCGCGAAGCTCAAAACTGCCTTTCGATTCTTTCAGCCATTCACCGCGATGAGCCGCCGCGTTTTTGTCCGAGATCTTGCGGATCAGCATCACGCAGAGCCCGATCACAAGCTCCGCCACGCTGCGTGTATTGGCATGAGGCGCATTAAAGACAGCAACGCCCTTTTCGGTCGCCGCCTTGAGATCGACCTGATTGACGCCGATGCAAAAACATCCGATCGCCACCAATTTATCCGCTGCGGCAATGACCTTCGCGGTGATATGCGTTTTTGAACGGATCCCGATCAGATGCACGCCCTTCACCGCCGCGATCAACTGAGCCTCGCTCAAAGCTCCATTCAACCTTTCGATCTCCAGATAACCACTCGCATTCATCTCAGCAACCGCCGAGTCAGAAATATTCTCGAGCAAAAGGATCTTGATCTTGTTTCGCGGATACGATGTGGAGCTGACTTTCATAAAGCACTAATTGTAGCGGGAAATCGGCTTGAGGGGAAACAATTGTGCGTGTAATATTAAGGCGATCGAGGACCACAAATACCTAAATGAGCGAAAATAAACAGACGCGCCGCGAGATGTTGCGAAATACAGCATTAGCAGGCTTTGGCCTGAGCCTTTTTGGAATTGAGACCAAGGCCGCCGCTTCGGACGAAAATATTCTGAGCAATTTGCTTGCTGGGCCTGCACCGGCCGGGAATACGATGATCGGTGTGCGATTTGAACGCCGCGAAACGGTTCGTGTCGGCATGATCGGCACAGGTTTGCGCGGGCAGAGCATCCTCGGCGAATTCGTGAATATTCCGAATGTGCGCATCACGGCGGTTTGCGACGTATTGCGAGAAAAGACCGACAAGGCCAAGGCGATCGTTGAAAAGGCCGGGCAGCCTTCGCCGGCCGTTTATGTCAACGGCGATCGCGGCTACGAAGAGTTGCTCAAGCGTGACGATATCGACCTCGTCTATATCGCCACGCCGTGGGAATGGCACGTTCCCCAATCGCTCGCGGCGATGAACGCTGGGAAGCATGCCTGCAGCGAGGTTCCGGCGGCGTACACCCTGAAAGAGCTGTGGCAGCTCGTCGACACTTCGGAGAGAACCCGCAAGCACATGATGATGATGGAGAACTGCTGCTACGATTACGACGAACTGCTGATCCTAAACATGGTCCGTGCCGGTGTTTTCGGCGAATTGGTCCATGGAGAGGCGGCGTACAATCACGACCTGCGTGAGATATTATTTGAGACGCGTGATGAAGGCTTGTGGCGGCGTAGGCATCACACCCTTCGAGACAGCAACCTTTATCCGACCCACGGCCTCGGCCCGGTCGCGAACTATATGGACATCAATCGCGGCGATAAATTCGACTATATGGTCGCGATGAGTTCGGGTAGCCAGGGCTTGCAGGAATACAGGAAAGAGAAAGTTGAAGCGAACGATCCGCGACAGAAAGAGGTTTACAAAGCCGGCGATTACAACACTAATCTGATCAAGACCGCCAAGGGCCGATCGATCATGGTGCAGCACAACGTCACCACGCCGCGTCCGTATGACCGCATCAACCTGATCCAGGGCACAAAAGGCATCTTTCGCGATTATCCTTCGCGCGTCTATGTCGAAAAGGACAAGGCCAATCACCAATGGCAGCCCGTTGACGCCTACAAAGAAAAATACGAACACACCCTCTGGCGCGTCGTGGGCGAACAGGCCCGCAAACTCGGCGGCCACGGCGGCATGGACTACCTAATGTGCTGGCGCCTGGTCGAATGCTTCCGCCAAGGCCTGGTCCCCGACATGGACGTCTACGACGCCGCCGCCTGGTCCGCCCCTGGCCCCTTAAGCGAAATATCCGTCCAAAAAGGCTCGATGCCAGTGAAATTTCCTGATTTTACGAGAGGGAAGTGGACCAAGGTGAGGACCTCAATCCCATGAGAACGTTAGGCGATTTCTAGGTGTATTTCCTTACCGAGGGCCTGGGCATACTTGCGCAAAGTCGATAAACGAATATCTTCAGAATGGTTTTCGATACGAGAAATAGCCGATTTATTGGTCTTTAGCTGAAGGGCAACCTGCTCCTGTGTGATGCCCGAGGTCTCTCGAGCCTGTCTGAGCAGAAGGCCGATCCGAAAATTTTCAAATCCCTGATCGTAATTTTCGGCAAACGCCTTATCCGTCTTTTTTCTTTTTGAAATATATTTTTTTAGATCGCTCATTTTGTACCTCTTGATAAATGATTTTTCTTTCTCTGGTGTGCTAGATCGATCTCAGACGCAGGTGTTTTCTGCGATTTCTTGGCAAACCCATTGGTTAGGATCACAAGATTTCCTTTATCCATAAATCCTAACAGCCGAAAAGTGTCATTTCCAAAATCTATCCTGATCTCCCAGATGTCATCAGTTCCACCTAACTTCTTAAAATACTGAATAGGAACCAACGCAAATGTCTCGATAATCTGTAGAACCCATGTAACCTTTTTCGCCTGCTTGGCCGATAGTGAATCGAGAAATTGTTCTACTGGACAGTCGCCTGAGGATGTCTTATAAAAGATTATTTCCCGCACAGATAATAGTTAACATATATGTTAACTATTTGGCAAGGCTGACGACGTCAGATAGCCTGAGCGGCAGGATATTTTTTTCGTGGATATGAGATTGAGTGTGCCCGCGATAGAGGTTTAGAAAGATTTCCAAACGATCTTTCCCTGTTTGTTAATATAGCCCCAACGATTGGTATCGCCATGAATGATATATGCATCACTTAGATTTACCCACGCAAGGCCATTGTAAAAATCACCGAGCTGAACATATTTTGCGGGAATGATAAATTTTCCCGTTTTATCTATTACTCCAAAAGCCCCCGTCGTATTGGACAAAATGTTTCTGTCGGCGGTTATCGTAACGTCTCGCAAGCCGTCTTTTGTTGGCTTTTCTGATTCACCCACTTTTACCACCGCTACACCGTCAGAAAAATGAGACTCATCGCCCGGGACGAACGCAAAGTTTGGCTCTATAACCATCTTTCCGGATTTATCAATAAAACCGACTAACCCGTTTACAAAAACGGAGGCTATTCCATCAGAGAAACTGCCACAACCATCGAACTTAAACTCAATGGCGACCTTTCCTGACGTATCTATGAACCCTGAGCCTTTATCGGACGAGACACAAGCCAATCCCTCGGAAAAGTCTTCACCGTATTCAAAGGTGGCCGGAATCGCGATTTTGCCCGTCCTATCCAGATACCCGACCCTCGAATCAGGCATATTACTGTGTGTTTTGAACAAGGCTAGGCCGTCATGGAATCCAGACCAAGCGTCAGCGAAAAGAACAATTTTGCCAGTCTTGTCGATGAATCCAGGCTTGTAATCCTCCGTACTAATCTTTGCCAATCCATCAGAAAAATTAAATGCTACCCCGAAGCGGTCTTTTGTAATGATCTGACCGCTTTTATCAATGTACCCATCGTAACCAACTGTTGAGTCAATAACTCGACGGTTTTCCCAATAAATACCAACATTGGCGAAGCCTTCGCTGAATCCCGAAGCTGAGAAAAATTGCGGCTTGATTACAAATCTTCCGTTACGATCGATATAACCCCAATCATTTCCCTGTCGAACCGGAGCAAGCCCTTCAGAAAAACCCCGTGCTTCGTCAAATTTCAGAGGAATAACAACCTTTCCTGTATTATCGATGAAGCCCGACTTTCCATTCTTATCGATTGGAAAGAGAGCGGGCTGCTGGGCAGATGCCGATGTAATAAACATCCACAGCGAAAAAAATATGATGAGGAACGATTTGGCCATTACATATGGATCGTCAGATCGTGAACACCTTCGGCGGCTTCCATTACGGCTTCGGAAACCGTCGGGTGGGCGTGGATGATGCGGCCTAGTTCGTCGGCTGTTGTTTCGAGGGCCATGCCTACGCAGGCTTCTGCGAGCAGTTCCGTCGCGTGCGGACCGATGATGTGGACGCCGAGGACCTCGTCGTATTTTTTCTCGGAGACGATCTTGACGAAGCCGTCGGTCTCCCCGAGGATGCGGGCCTTGCCCGAAGCCGAGAAGGGGAATTTGCCGACCTTTACGTCGTAACCGGCGGCTTTGGCTTTTTCTTCGGTCAGGCCGACGCTCGCGACTTCGGGGTCGCAGT
>CAZVDM010000030.1:0-27260 GCA_964625555.1 uncultured Chloracidobacterium sp. | reverse complement strand
GAGATCGATCAAAAACCGATCGGCCGCACGCCGCGTTCAAATCCGGCGACGTTCACCGGCCTTTTCACTCCGCTCCGCGAGCTATATGCAATGCTGCCCGAATCGAGGACTCGCGGCTACAAGGCGGGACGCTTCTCGTTCAACGTCAAAGGCGGCCGCTGCGAAGCGTGTGAAGGCGACGGCATGAAGCGGATCGAGATGAATTTCCTGCCCGACGTTTATGTCACATGCGACGTGTGCCGCGGCCACCGCTACAATCGCGAAACGCTGGCCGTCAAATTCAAAGGATTGTCGATCGCCGACCTCCTCGACACCACCATCGAAGACGCTTTGCCTTTGCTCGAAAACATCCCGTCGATCGCTAAAATATTGCAAACTTTGCTCGATGTAGGCCTCGGCTACATCAAGGTCGGCCAGTCTTCGACGACGCTCTCAGGCGGCGAGGCCCAACGCATCAAGCTCGCCAAAGAATTGAGCAAACGCGCGACCGGCAAGACCATCTACATACTCGACGAACCAACGACCGGCCTCCACTTCGCCGACGTTCACAAGCTGCTCGAGGTCCTGCAAAAACTCGTCGACACCGGCAACACCGTCATCGTCATTGAACACAACCTCGACGTCATCAAATCCGCCGACTACATCATCGACCTCGGCCCCGAAGGCGGCTCCGGCGGCGGCAAAGTCGTCGCCACAGGCACCCCCGAAGAGGTCGCCAAAGTCAAAAAGTCCTTCACCGGCCAGGCCTTGAAAACGGTCCTCTAATCGAATATGCTGTCTGCGTCATGGTCAAGGACGAAGACGTCTGCCTCCACTGCGGCCTCTGCGCCGAACGCTGCCCGACCGCCGCCTGGGACATGCAGGCCTTCTGGTACAACGTCACCAAAGCCGGCCACCTCAAATACGGCCCGACCGTCGTAGGCAATCTCGTCCAGATAGAATGGAATGGAAATGGTGAGGTCTAGTTCTAAGTTGAATGAAGTGTGGTGAAACGCAAGCTGTTATATGTCATCGTCGGGCTCGGGTTAGTGGTAGGCGTCGCGTATATGGGAATGTACGCATACGTATGGGCGGTGCCGATGTCGGATTGTAGTTGGCGGGATCGAGTCGCAGCTAAGCCCAATTACGACATATTAAACACAAAGTCACGACTCGGCGACGATGTAGATTTTTGGCACGATTTTAGGACTGCTGAGATCACATCCGATAGCTATCAATCGAATCTCGAGAGCGAAGGGTTGGTTGAGAAAGGAAGCAAAGTTGACTCGAACGGAAACGAAATTGGACGCCGCGGCGTTACCGTCTTTCCAAACGGCGTTGCGAGGATATTCTGGACCGAAGGTGATGAGTTTTGGTCTGTTCAAGCGGATTCTTTGCGGCTCGCTAAGGCCGTCGAACGTCAATGTTTTGCTCGCTAGATCAGCAAAATCATTGTAAAAGTGGTGCAAATCGCTCACGAAGCCCGAAAAGTCCCTCACGAAGGGCAAAGAGTTCGATACGAAGCACTATGACCCGCTCACGAAGCCCTATGAGTGCCTCACGAAGTGGTTAAATGGCTCACGAAGCAGTTAAAATGGCGCACAAAGCTGGTTATCAGGCTAATGAAGGCGTTCATTAGCCGGATGAAGATGTTAATTAGCCTGATGAAGGCGTTCATTAGCCGGATGAAGATGTTCATTAGCCTGATGAAGGCGTCCATTAGCTCAATGAAGGCGTCCATTAGCCCGATGAAGGCGTTCATTTTTCCAATGAACCTGTTCATTTTCGAAATTAAGGCGATTTTAGGGTGACTTTTGATGTCGGAACATAGGATCTACTCAACACCATTCGCAAGCGTTTATCCGCACTACGTCAAGAAAGCCGAGGCGAAGGGGCGGACTAGGGAGGAGCTTGACGAGATCCTCCGGTGGCTGACGGGTTATACTAGGGCCAGGTTGGAACCGCCTGCGTCAGTGGGCGGTCAGTTCGTTGGAATAGGGTTGACTAAGGCTTACCAGACTGGCCGCCCGCTTACGCAGGCGGTTCTGACAAAGCGGTGGAACCCCAACGCCCGCCTCATCACCGGCACCGTCTGCGGCATCCGTGTGGAAAACATCGAAGACCCGCTAATGCAGAAGATCCGCTGGCTCGATAAACTCGTGGACGAACTCGCGAAGGGAAAAAAGATGGAGAAGATCCTGCGGAGTGCGGAATAGTCGACAGCAACTTAGTCTGCGATCGCTTCGATCATCTCCCTGACCGCTTGATTCAAACCAACAAACACCGCACGCGAGATGATGTTGTGGCCGATGTTGAATTCGGTGATCTCGGGGATCGCGGCAAGGGAGGCGACGTTGCGGTACGTTAGGCCATGGCCGGCGGCCACGATCAGGCCGAGCGATTTGGCGTGTGTGCAGGCGTTGGCAATCCGGCTTATCTCGGCGGATGCTTTTTGCGCACCCTCGCCGTGGGCGGCACGCGACGATAGCGTGAGTTCGGCGTATTCGGCCGTGCAAAGCTCGACCTGCTGGGCACCGGCCTTTCCTGCGGCTTCGATCTGGGCGAGATCGGGATCGATAAAGATACTCACGAAAATTCCTGCGGCCTTTAGTTGTCCCACGGCCCAGCTTACCGTTTCAAAATTACCAACAACGTCGAGTCCGCCTTCGGTCGTGATCTCGTTCGCGCTTTCCGGGACGAGCGAAACGGCGTCGGGTCTTGTGTGCGTGGCGATCAAGACCATCTCGTCGGTTGCGGCCATTTCGACATTCAAGTACGTTGTGACAACGTCGCGAAGCAATTCAATATCACGGTCCTGGATATGCCGACGGTCGCCGCGAAGATGCACGGTGATGCCATTGGCACCGGCCTGTTCACAGATAACAGCGGCGGTAACGATGCTCGGCTCGATGGTCTTGCGGGCCTCGCGTATCGTGGCGACGTGGTCGATATTGACGTTTAACTTAGCGGCCATAATAAGAAGAATTTACCACAGAGGCACGGAGGACACAGAGAGAGGAAGAGAATTTGCCGCGAAAAGGCGCAAAAAACGCCAAATGGGACACCAAACCCTTAACCTTTGCTAAACAAACTCAGCGACCTCCGTGCCTCGCTAGTGAATTATTTTAGGTTATAGAGGCCATGTCGCGCATTTCGCCGGATCTGATTTAGCTCGGTGAACATCCGTCGCGTATCGCGCAGAACGTTTACCTTTGAACCGGCGACGTCGTTCCAGCGGACGGGAATCTCGGCGAGATGTAGGCCGTGATACTTGGCGACAAATAGAAATTCGATGTCGAATCCGAATCTGTCGATCTTCACAACGTCCAACAGAGGCCGGAATTTTGTCATGTTGAACGCCTTAAATCCGCATTGCGTGTCGGCAAAAGGCAGGCCGGACATAGTGCGGATTATGAGGTTCATCACTTTTCCACCTTGCTCGCGTCGCCAAGGTTGGTGCGTGCCGATCAGGCTGCGGTCGATCGCTCGCGACCCGAACGTTACATCGTATTCGCCGCTGCGGATCGGGTCGAGCAGCTTGTCCATTTCCTCGATCGGAGTCGAGAGGTCGGCGTCGCTGAATAGGGCAAGATCTGAACGTGCCGCCAAAAGCCCCGTCTTTACTGCGAAACCTTTACCACGGTTTTCGTCGTATGTGATGACGTTAGTTTCGATCTGCGGGAATGCCGCCGCCGTTTCGCGTGCGACATTGGCAGTTCTGTCGCCGGAGCCGTCATCGACGACGATCAGTTCGGCATTGATCGATTTGGCGTCAAGATGCCCGAGAATTTTTGCAACGGTGCCGCCGAGGCGTTCCTCTTCGTCATACGCGGGCAGTACGATGGATAGATCAATGCTCATCTGGCAAAAAGCTAATATTAGAGTTTTGACGGTCAAAAGTAAATTGCAAACCAGAGCGGCAGGCGGCATCAAATACAATACGGCAATTATGCTATAATCTCAGGTTTAGGAAGAGCTACCGATGGACAAGAAATTTCCGATAATTGCATTAATTCTGATCGCTGTTGGCGCGGTGATCGGCGGATTCTTCGGCAAGATGCCTGTTCGCACCTCCGCTGAGGCAGGCGTGACGACAGAGCGCGTGACTGCCGATTACAGCGAAGCTCTTGAGTTGATCGACGCAAACTACGCAGGAAAGGTCGACCATGAACGTATCACTGACAGCTCGATGCAGGGGACGCTGTGGGCGCTTGATCCGCATTCGTCGTTCTTTAGTCAGGCTGAACTGAAGAAAATGGACGAGGAACAGGCGTCACAATTTTACGGCATCGGTGTTTCGATCCTGCAGCATCATGACGGCGTCTATGTCCAATCGGTAGTGCCGGGAACACCTGCGGACAAGGCCGGTTTGCGTTACGGCGACCGCATAATGGCGGTCGACGGCAAAGACGCCAGAGAGTGGACAAGTGCCGAAGTATCGAAAAACGTCCGAGGCGAACGTGGAACATCGGTAAAAGTGAGCCTGGAGCGCGTGGGCTCAGCAGCTCAGGATTTTGACATTGTGCGCGGCGGGGTTCCGCTTCCGTCGGTTCGAAATTACTTTATGCTGCCGAATTCGGTCGGCTATGTCGGTTTTACCGGCGGTTTTCAGCAGACCTCGTCGGAAGAAGTAAAGGCGTCGATCGCCGAATTGAAGAAGCAAGGTATGAAGAGCCTTGTGCTCGATCTTCGCGGAAATCCCGGCGGTATTCTCGAACAGGCGATAGAGATCGTCAGTCAGTTCGTGCCGGCGGGCCAAACCGTCGTTTCCGTGAAATCGACACGTTCATCCGCGGGACGTGAACTGAAGACAACAGGTGGAACTAAAGAGACTTTCCCGATCGTTGTCATGATAAACGGCGGATCGGCTTCGGCTTCGGAGATCGTTGCCGGTGCGTTGCAGGATTACAATCGGGCGTTGATCGTCGGCAGCGACAGTTTTGGCAAAGGGCTCGTACAGCGGGTGTTTCGGCTGCCGTTCGGAACCGGACTAACGCTTACGACCGCGCGTTATTACACGCCGTACGGACGCTCGCTCCAGCGTGATTATTCCAGCGGTTCGATCTACGACTATTATTCGCATTTGGCGGACACACCCGATATTCAGACCGAAGATATAGCTCCGAAACCTGCCGGTAGCCCTGTCACGATGCCTAACGGCCGCGTACTTTACGGCGGTCGCGGGATCGAACCCGACGTTCGTGTCGCTGCTGCAACGCCAAGCGCGTTGCGCTCACGGATAAACGAGGCCGCGTTTTTCTTTGTCCGTCAGGTCGCCGCAGGCAAGATCGCCGGTTTTGAATCGTTGAAAGCCGAGAAACAGACGTTCAAGCAAACGCTGGCACCGAATGAGTTTCAAGTCACGGACAAAATGCTCGACGCGTTCCGGAGTTTTGCGGCTGCAGACAAGGTTTACGGGCTAACAGCGGAAAATGTAAATGCGCAGCTCGATCATGCCAGGACCCGTATACGAGAGGAATTGGCGACTGCTCACTACTCGACCGAGGCCGGCGTTCAGGTTTTGCTTGAGGTCGATCCGCAGATCGCCAAAGCGATCGAATCGATTCCCGAAGCGGCAAAATTGACGGAATCCGGCGGGCTGTTTCGAGCTGCAAAATAGTTAGTTATGTATAAACAGATCGGAATACTGACCGGCGGTGGAGACGCGCCGGGCCTGAATGCAGCCATTCGTGCCGTTGTGCGCACTGCTATCGGCGAATTCGGAATGAGCTGTATCGGCATCGAGGACAGTTTCGAAGGCATTCTCGGCGAAACTCACACGCACAAGCTGAATACCAAGAGCGTCAGCGGCATCTTGCCTCGCGGCGGAACGATATTGGGGACCCGAAACCGCGGCAGTTTTGTCAAAATGGTCGACGGTAAGACGAGCTTTCCTCAGATGCCTATCGGTGAGGCTTTGGCGAACCTTGATATTTTGGGTATCGAGGCGCTAGTGGCGATCGGCGGCGAAGGCACGCTTGCGATCGCTGAGCAGTTTCATAAACGCGGTTTTCCGGTAATCGGAGTGCCGAAAACGATCGACAACGATCTCGCCGCTACGGAATTCACCTTCGGTTTTATGACCGCGATCGATATTGCCACCGAGGCTCTAGATCGGCTGCATACGACTGCGGCTTCGCACGATCGGGTAATGATCCTGGAAGTGATGGGCCGAAACACCGGCTGGATCGCACTGCACGCAGGACTAGCGGGAAGCGCGGATATTATCCTGATCCCGGAGATACCGTTCTCGTTCGATTCTATTGTGAAAAAGGTGAAGGCTCGTGAGCAAAGCGGATCACGATTTACAAATATTGTGGTTGCGGAAGGAGCAACTGAGGTGGGAAAGGGTGAAATGTACTCCGATACACAGGAATTGCGGCTCGGCGGCATTGGTGAGCATATTCGCCGCCGTGTGGAGACGATGACCGGAAAGGAATCACGCTGCGTTGTCCTCGGCCATTTGCAGCGCGGCGGAAGCCCGAATGCGTTTGACCGGATGCTCGGGACCAACTTCGGGGCATGTGCCGTAAGAGCACTCGCATCCGGCGAAACCGGCAAAATGGTCGCATTGCAGGCCGGTACCGTCATCACGGTCCCGCTCTCCGAGGCGATCGCGAACATTAAAAACGTAGCGATCGACGGCCAGCTTGTTCGTACAGCGCGGGACATTGGGATATCATTTGCAGCCCCAAAGGAATCGCGACTCGGCGAACCGGCTATGTACGAGGTGAGGACGCTTGGTTCGTAAGCTAATCTAGTTATGGAAGCAATCAAGAAAAAACTCAAGGACGAACTTGGCGTCCTGGAACATGAACTGCATTTTAAGCTGCCAAAAGCGATCCAGCATGCGAGAGAATTTGGCGATCTCAGCGAAAATGCCGAGTATAAGGCTGCGAAAGAACGTCAGTCGATGGTACAAGCGCGTATCAGTATGCTGCAGCAGCGGTTGATGGAAGTCGATTCGATCGACATTTCAAAGATACCGACGGATAGTATTGCGTACGGATCGACGATCGTGCTTTTTGATCTCGAAAAGGAAGAAAAGGTCACTTACCGTCTTGTTACCTCTGAAGAAAGCGACCCGGACAACGGTCTGATCTCGACTGTTTCCCCGATCGGACAGGCCTTGATGGGAAAAGAAGAAGGCGACGAGATCAAGGTGCGAACGCCGACCGGATTCCGCAGTTTTGAGATAACGCGGGTAACGACGATACACGATAAATAGGTCTCCACCGAGACAAATAAGAATGGGAGGGCACATGCGGCCCTCCCATTTATTTTTATCCATACACCTTTGGGCTATGGGGTAATGACCGATGGTACCGCTATGTCGGTGCCGATACCGAATTGAGAACCCGTCAGTACACACGGACAGCTGCTGAAGATCCACCAAGTGCCATCGGCCGGCCGGAATATGGCGAGATCCACTTTTCCGTCGTTGTCATAGTCTGCCGGAGCCGGCACATCGCCCGACTGCCCCCAAACCTCGAGCCGCAGGCCGCCGGTGCTCTGCTGTATCCACCACTGGTTTGTCGATGGTCTGTAAACAGCCAGATCGTCAATCCCGTCTCCGTCGTAATCGGCCGGGATCAGTCTGTCGCCCACAATTCCGAACGGCGTGATCGAACTGCCGCCTCCGCTCTTCAACGCATAGAACGAGAAATTCGAAGACCGGTATTGGATCAGATCGGATGTGCCGTCCCCGTCAACGTCCGCGGCGATCGGCTTGTCACCGTTCGTACCCCAAACTCTTACATCGGTTCCTCCCGTCGACCTGGCGATCCACCATTGGCCTGTGGACGGACGCCAAATAGCGATATCCGTCTTGTTATCAGCATCGAACCGTCCGGGAACTGGTATGTCACCGGCCGCTCCCCATTTCAAAACAGAGAAGTTCTGTCCCGGATTTATCTGGTCGCTGCTGTAATACCAGGTGCTCGTGCTCGGCCGGAACACGGCGAGATCAAATGTGCCGTCGCCCGTATAATCGGCCGGTACAATGCGGTCTTCTCCATTGCCGAACTGATTTATACGAACCGTGCTGTCCGAACTCCGCAAAATGAACCAGGTGCTGACAGCATTTGCCGTCGCCCCTGCACGATAGACCGATATATCGGCCTTTCGGTCACCATCAAAATCGAAGTCCTTAGGTGCCGTTGGGGTCGGGGCCACCGTGATCGTGAAATTGCTTGTCGCCTGAACACCGCACGAGTCAGTGGCCGTAACAGTGACTGTATGCGGCCCCGGGACGGGATTCGCATTTGACGCCGTCACTAAGCCGGTCGTTTGGTCAACCGACAATGTTCCGCCAAATGTACCAGAAGTCACCGTCACGCTCGTGAGTGGAACATTGTCGTTAGGTGCCGCTGTCGGCGTGATGAACAGTTTGCAGCTCGATACGACGGTCTGGTTCGCATACGAGCCAAGTGTCGGAGCAGGATTGGCCAAAATATTGACTCCCAAGTTCGCATTCTGACTCAACCCCTTACCGTCAGCGGCATTAAGTACAACCGTTGCGGGGCCTGTAGCAGCGGCACAACCGGCCGCAATGTCCGCAGTGATCGTGCCGTTGTTGTTCACGATATTAGTGACCGATATACCCGTCGGAGCAGTTTGAACGGTCACGACTATGCTGCCCGGACTTGACACATCGTCCGATACTGTACCGATCTGCGAGTTGGTCGCAGGAGCACTCTTCACACGTGAAAGTCCGACAGCGGGCACCAGAACCGGCGGCCCGGTGATTACCTGCGGATTTCCGGTCAGATTGCCGGTACTAGTGTTGAAATTCGTGTCGCCGCTGTAAATGGCCGAGATCGTGTGATTGCCGACCGTCAAAGCAGTCGTCGAGCACGCTGCGGAATTCATCGCAACTGTAACTGCAGAGCAGCCTGCGATCGGGGTCGCTCCATCGCGGAACTGGACAGTTCCGGAGGTCGTTCCGGTTCCCGGTGAAGTGATGCTGATCGCAGCCGTGAACGTAACATTTGTTCCAAGTGGAGCCGGATTTTGAGACGATGTGAGAGCAACAGACGTGTTCGCCTTGTTCACTACCTGCGAAACAGCGGTCGAAGGAGGACTTGCGTTGAAGTTGCTGTCGCCATTGTAAACAGCTGTGATCGGATGTGTGCTGACGGACAATGTCGAGATCGAACACGTCGCAACATTTGCCGATACTGTCTGTGCGGCACAGGTGCCAATATTCGTGCCGTTATCTCTGAATGAGACGTTGCCGGTCGGCGTGCCTGAACCCGGAGCGGTAACGGAAACCGTAGCGGTAAATGTGACCGACTGTCCCGATACGGACGGATTCGCATTTGAGACTACCCCGACCGTAGTGTTTGCCTGACCGACCAACTGTCCGCCCGAAAGCGTGCCGGTGTTCGCATTGTAACTTGTGACTCCTGCGCCGCCGCCGCTGTATTCGGCAGTGATAACTCGATTTCCGATCGCAAGGGTTGAAATGCTGGCTTGAGCGGTGCTCACATTGTCGTTTGCCGTTCCAACAACCACAGCGACCGGCGAGCCGATATTGACGCCGTCCGCCTTGAACTGAACAGTTCCCGGAGGATCGCTTGCCCGTGAAGGCACACCCGTCATGGTCGCGGTGAAAGTAACATTCTGACCGAAGACGGACGGATTGGCATTCGATGCCACCGCTACCGTAGTATGGTCGATGTTGGTGACCGTCGGATTTGCCGTTCCGGCGATGTCGGGGTCGTCGGTGAGGACGTTTGCAATTCCCGTAGCAGAAACAGTTCCCTGATTTGAGACCTGCGTGAATGCCGGCAGAACACCCGAATTTATTGACGCTCGGAATGTGATCGTGATCGACCGGCCAGCCGGGAGCGTGAACCCGTTTATGCTGCCGCCGTTGACCGTGATCGTCTCACCGGAAACCGGCGACTCGGGCGTAATCTCAGGATCTTTGATGCCGTCTTCACGACGAACTTTCTCGATCTCCTGCGAGTAAACAGTCGGCGAGATCATGTCCAAGATCTTGTCAGCGAACTCGACCGCAAACGTTACAAGTCCACTTTCTGCCGGGGTTGAGCCGCTCGACAAAGTCGGCAACACATCTGTAAATCCTGCATGTTCGTCCGGCAACGTTGGGGCATTTGAATACGGTTTTGAGCTATTAGCCGGCATTGTGGTGCCGACAAACAAAGCCATAAGGTCGGTACCTGACAATGACTCGTTGCCGTACACGTCGAAAATATTTGATATTTCCTCCTGACCGGCAGGAGCGAATGTGGGGAGTGTGCATGCGGCACCGCCGGTATAACCGCCGCCTGAGCCGCTGGCTGAGGCACTATTCGGCGGAGTGTCCGTGTTTTGCCCTTCGATAAATGCCACGACCTGAGCAAGTGAACCGGCCGTTTGGTCCGTTCCGCCTGCGTACCCGGGTAATCGAACCGTTGCGCCGAATCGTTTGCGCAATCGGAAATCGTCCGGTGCACCACCGCCGTTACTGAAAGTATTTCCCAGTCCGCCAGCTCCACCGAGCTGCAAACATACGGCCGGGGCGTCCTGCACGCCAAAAACATTGGTTGATGTAATGCCAAAATTCGTCTGGATCGCTTCACGGGCTCCCGCATCGACCTGCTGGTCGAGCGTATTGCTCTGAACGGTGAGGTTCAGAACACCGCTGCCGTCTCCGGCTTCGGTCAAAATAGCACGGTCAAAGCACTGGCGGACGGTGTTTCCGGTAACCGATGAGTTCTGCGTTCCGTTGCCGCGTTTGTCGATGTAAATGCCGTTGGCCTGCGTTGAGCATGATAGCGAAACACCGGAAGTGCCAATTACATTATTTCGGACAAATCCGTCGAATGTTCCCGCCGCTCCCGAAGTGCCGAGAACAACGCTTACCGCGTTCGACACCGCGCCCTGAATATTGTTTCCGTTGACATCGTAATCGATACGTCCCGTCCAGCCGCCCAATGCAACTCCAGTTGCAGCGTTGATCGTAATGCCCTGGCCGAGGGCCGTCGAATGTCCGCCGGTCAACGTATTGTTTGTGATAGCGACATTACTCAGTGTGCCGCTATTCAGAGCGGCCGTCTGAATATGATCGCCTTCGATCGAGGAGAAATGGCTGCCGCTGACGCTAAGCGCCATATTAGCCGTGCCGCCAGCCTCCATAAACAAATTGTCGTTCGAATCACCATTCGTCGGAAGACTTCGAAATTGACTGCCCGTAACATTGAATGACGTTAGCGCTGTCCCGCCGTTGTTCCGGAAACTGGCCCCGTTGTAATAGGAATTCTGGATGGTCGAGTTTGTGATCGCTCCCGTTCCATGCAGTCCATCCGGCGTGACGCTGCTTGTATCGCCGAAATCGATGCCGCATTCGTTTATAGCGTTACCATTATTGTTAAGGAAACTTGAGATCAGCGAGAAGTCTGTGACATTCGTTCCCCGAACACCATCATCGCCGCTGCTGACTATCTGCATTCGAGTTAGCACGATATTTGCGGCATTATTCAAGACAATGCCGGGACCTGTGCTGTTCTGGATGGTGCCGCCCGTGCAGTCGCCGGTGGCAGGTGCAGTTGTCGTGGCAGCCGATGCAGGTGGTCCGGCACTAACCGATCCGCCACAGAGCCCGGCGGAGTTTCCGAGTACGCGAAAGCCACCCGGACTCCCGCTCGAGGAAGTGTTCGTCAAAACAATACCGCTTACCGCTCCGCTTGATGAAACGCTCGTTAACTGGATATTTAGCGGTGTTCTACTCGCTGCGCTGGTGCCGACGATCTCGACTGCAGTCGCGGTGCCAGTATCGGCGATCGTGCCGCTTGTCGTCGTGATCGTACCCGAATGCGGCTCGGTTACATGAATTCCACGGACGTTTGTATCGGTGTCGATGTCGAGATCGGCGAATGTCACGTTCCCGCTATTGTCGTCAAGGAAAACGCCGGCAGCAGCAGATTGGGTACAGTTCACGTTCGCAAACGTGACGGCCGTCGTCGAGTCCTGAATATCGATACAGTTCGAGGCTGGGTTTGTAAGTGTCGCGAGGCCGGAAACGGTCGTCGTGCCGCCACCGACGCCATGGAGGAACGAATCGCCCGAGCCGTTCGTGACCGTGATCGTTCCAAACGAACGCGTACCTGCCGAGTTGTTCTGAAGCGAGATCGCATCGGTCGCGTCGCTGATGGTCGTATTGCCGAAGCTGACGTTGCCTGTCGAAGTGCCAACCAGAATGCCCTGTGTGGTCGGATCGGTGATGGTCGTCGAAGTTCCGAAGCTCGCTGCGACAGCTGAACCAGCGATATTTATTCCTTGTCCGCCAGGCGTAGTGATCGAGGTTGCACCTAATACAGTCAGCGTGCCGCCGACGCCGTTAAGATTCACTGCTTGACCGCCCGGACCGTTCGTCGAGGTTAAATTGTCGAATGTTGCGGCAACAGTACCGGTCGCAAGATCAACCAGACGGCCGGTGCCGTTAAGTTCCATATCCTGAATGGTCACGGTACCGAAGTTAGTACCGGTTATATCGGTCGTTCCGGTGTCTCCGATATTGAAACCGCGAAGCGTATTTCCCGTACCCAAAAGCACGCCGGAGGTTCCGGCCCCAGTCGTGATCGTTGGTCGCGCTCCGGCGGTTGCAGGCAAAGAATCGCTGCCGGTCGGAGGCGTAATGCCCGTGATAGTCGAAAGCGACGCACCGGCACCCTGGCCGATCAGCCGTTGATTGGCGAGGAGCGCGTTGCCGCCCACGTATGCGCCGGAATAGAGGAAAATGTTATCGCCCGGATCGTCTGCCGCAACCGCGCTGAAACATCCGGCGCCGGTATAGCAGTTGAACGGACTGGTAAGGCGCCCGTCGCCACCACCGCCTGCCGCCGCGTTTATGAACCAGATCATTCCACTGACGTTAAAAGTGACGGTTCCCGTTCCGGTCGCTCCTCCTGGATCAGTGACCGTGTAAGTAAATGTATCGGTTCCCGTAAATCCGGGCGCGGGATTATACGAAAAACCGCCGTTGGCGCTCATCGCAACGTTGCCGCCCTGAACGCTGGTTGCTCCGGCACTTGCTGTCAGACCACTGTTATTGCCTGAATCGGGATCGATGTCGTTGGCCAAAACACCGCTTGCTGCCGGTATCGTGATCCTGACATTGCCGGTCGCCGTGTAGATAGGATCGTCGAACGCGATCGGCGAACTGTTCACCGATCCCGGGACCAGCGTCGTATTAGAACTGATAGTATCGTTGAAAATAGTATTTAGTGAGTCCGTGCCGGAATTGGAAATTGTGATCGTGTATAAGAGCGTGTCACCGGGATCGGCCCGGCCGTCGGTATCTACGTCGGTTGCGATCGAATCCACCTTTGTGGCAGTGATCGACGGGACCATCAAAATTCCGCCCGACGAGATTGCCTCGGACGTATTTGCGGGCCGAAATATCAGAAAGGCCAGAAGAAAAATACAAAAAACGAACGCAACGATAAATCGATTCTTAGGGTGACCTAAATTCATTTGCTTTCTCCGATTTGCCGATCAATTAGTTTAACTATTTGTTGGTAAGTGCGTACAGATTCTGCGTTCGTTGGGTGTTCGCGTCATATATCCAACGAGATCCGATAGGATCCGGCCAATTCGAGTCTTTTGCTAATACAAACCCACCAGGCCATATGATAGACCATTTTTGCATTTTTCGGACAACTCGCTAAGAATATACAATACATTCGCAATCGCGATAAGGATATATTACGTGCTTGGTGCTGGAATAGGACGAGGAGCGATGCGTATCATCAACGCGATGGTGCGGGGGTTGGCGTCTGCCGGAATATCGCCGAATTTTTTGACGGCGATAGGCGTCACTATCAACATCGGCTGCGGTGTTCTGTTTGGCATGGGCGAGTTTTTCTACGCCGGGATCGTGCTGATCGTCGCCAATCTATTTGACATGCTTGACGGGAATGTCGCCCGGCTTTCAGGTCGAGTTACCAAATTCGGAAGCTTTCTCGATTCGACGCTCGACCGGCTTTCGGATATGGTCGCATTTCTCGGCATCATGATCTTTTACGCCGGCAACGCACCGCAGCATTCGCTCTTGAACGTATTCCTCGCGGGCGTTGGCCTTATCGCATCTGTGATGGTCAGCTATGCCACCGCACGCAGCGAGAGCCTTGGCGTCAAAGCGAATGTCGGATTTTTGCAGCGGCCGGAACGTGTCGTACTGCTTATAATCGGAGCCCTCTCAACGTGGGACTGGAATTCGGACTTTTTCCTATTTAACCGAATGCCGCAGGTTCTGTGGGTGCTTGCTGTCGGCTCGGTGTGGACGTTGATACATCGGATGTATTTTATATGGAAAGAGTTTCAACGGATCGAGGGGAAAGGCGGACCTGAATGATAGAGTGGATATCGAATCAGTGGACGGCACTTTCGTGGAACAAGATCGGGATCGGTGTTGTTCTCTTTTTGATCTCGTTAACCGTTAGCTTTGCGGCCATCGCCGTGGTAATGGTCAAGATTCCCGAAAACTACTTCAGCACTCACTACAAACGTGATTTCTTGCCCGGCAGCCCGTGGATCGTTCGCTGGGGTGCAGTCGTCGCCAAGAACATTCTTGGTGTGTTTTTGATCTGTCTCGGCATTGTTCTGTCGCTGCCGGGAGTTCCGGGGCAAGGAATTCTCACCATTTTGCTCGGACTGATCATGATCGACATTCCCGGCAAACGTCCGCTCGAGGCGAAGATAATTGAAAGGCCCACAGTTCGTAACGCGATCGACAAACTTCGGGCAAAATACGGAAAACCGCCGCTCGTTTTGGATTAGAAATGGGATTCTTTGACAAATTATTTGGCAAAAAGGAATTTGATCCCGATGCCCGCCGCCGCAATTTGTTGGCAAACGGCCGCATCACTGATGGCTCGATCCTCGACACCAAGATCGACAGCGAAGGACGCGAACTGGTCGTTTTTGTGTACACCCTTAACGGTGTCGATTTCGAATCCGCCGACGAATTGACTCCG
This sequence comes from uncultured Chloracidobacterium sp., assembly GCA_964625555.1. Taxonomy (GTDB): domain Bacteria; phylum Acidobacteriota; class Blastocatellia; order Pyrinomonadales; family Pyrinomonadaceae; genus OLB17. The sequence goes on along the minus strand of CAZVDM010000030.1, from coordinate 12,297 downwards.
GAACAGAAATTAAGGGCTGAGGATTATGCTCCCGGCTCGAGGGTGGGTATCCGATTCGATCCAAAAAATCAGTACGATTCGATAGTTGAGTAGATGTTCAAGAAAATACTAATTGCAAACCGCGGCGAGATCGCGTGTCGTGTGATCCGGGCTTGTCGTGAAATGAATATCGGTACGGTCGCGGTTTATTCGGATGTGGACCGCGATGCACTGCATGTGCGAATGGCGGATGAGGCGTTTCACATCGGACCGGCGCCTTCGGCCGAGAGCTATCTGCGGTGGGAAAAGATCATCGAAGTCGCCAAGGCGTCGGGTGCCGAGGCGATACATCCGGGCTATGGGTTTTTATCGGAGAATGCCGAGTTTGTCCGCAATGTGACCGCTGCCGGGATCGTGTTTATCGGTCCGCCGCCCGAGGCGATGGAAGGTCTTGGCGGCAAGATGTCGGCTCGAAAGATCGCAATCGAGGCAGGCGTGCCGATCGTGCCGGGCACCACCGAGCCGCTGCGTTCATTTGACGAGGCAAAAGCAACATCTGCCGAGATCGGCTATCCAATAATGTTAAAGGCGTCAGCCGGCGGCGGCGGCAAGGGAATGCGGCTTGTTTTCGACGAAACGGAACTCAAGTCCGCACTTGAAGGTGCCCAGTCTGAGGCTCTTGCGGGTTTTGGTGACGATGCCGTTTATGTCGAGAAAGCGGTCGTTGCACCGCGTCATATTGAGATACAGGTATTTTCTGACACGCACGGCAATCATGTCTATTTGGGCGAACGGGAGTGTTCAATTCAGCGTCGCCATCAAAAGGTGATCGAGGAGGCGCCGTCACCGATCAATTCGGCCGAACTCCGTAAAGAAATGGGCGAGTGTGCCGTAAAGGTCGCGAAGGCTGTGAATTATGTCGGTGCCGGAACTGTGGAGTTTCTCGTCTCGGATCTCGATAAGTCGTTCTATTTTCTCGAGATGAACACGCGGCTTCAGGTCGAGCATCCGGTGACCGAACTAGTAACGGGCATCGATCTCGTTCGCGAACAGATCCGCGTCGCTTGGGGCGAAAAGCTCTCGTTCACGCAGACCGACGTCGTGATCAAAGGCCACGCCATCGAATGCCGCGTGTATGCCGAAGATCCGGACGCCAATTTTATGCCAAGCCCAGGAACGATCTCGCGGCTGCGTTTGCCTCAGGGACCGGGCGTTCGCGACGACGGAGGTGTTTATGAGGGTGCGGAGGTTTCGATCTATTACGACCCGATGATCTCAAAACTTGCTGTATTCGGCAAAGATCGCAACGAAGCGATCGACCGCATGCGCCGTGCACTTGAGGAATATGAGGTCGGCGGAATAAAGACGACACTTCCATTCTTTCGCGATGTGATGCGAGATCAGGAGTTTATCGACGGAAAGCTCGATACGGGCTTTATTCCGCGTTTCAACGAACGAAACAAGCCGTCTGAGACCGGCAGCGTTGACCGTGATTTAGCCGTGATCGCAGCAGCGTTAAGATTTGCAGAAAAGAGACCAACGGCTCAAACGGTACCGGGTGCATCCGCGAAGTTGTCTCCGTGGGTCATTTCACTGCGTCGGTGATTCGCGCCGACGACACAAAATAAATGAAAGGGCGAATGGTATCACCCATTCGCCCTTTATTGCTTATCTTCGAACAAATGTGCTTATTCGATCGATGTGATATTGAATTCCGTCACATCATCCAAAACTGACAATACATGTGTCTGGAATGTGTAACGTTTGCTTGCCGCGGATATCACATACAACTGACCGGATTCTACGTCGTCGAATCGGTAGTAGCCGAAGTTGCTTGATATAGCGGTACGGACGTTGTCATTCGAGTCAGTAAGGGTAATACGAACACCGGACAACGAACGCCCTGTGGAATCGACCACGCGGCCGCTGACAGAGACCGTAGACGAACTCGGTACAAGTTGGGTGTTGATAAACGTACAGGTCACCAACTCACCGGGCTGCACGATAGCAATAGCAGGTCCAAGTGACGGGCTCTTTGTCGAGTCCTGCAGCCCTTTTTCGTCACAGTTAACGTCCGCAAGCGTCCAACCAAATGGACCCGCGTTCTCATTGATAGTTATTGAATTTGCAGGCCCAAAGTTCAAGATCGGCTGACTTCCTATTGTGTCAATTCCGGGACCGGAGTTGTCATCGATCAGCGAAAAATTGATAGTTCCAAAATTCGCGGTCGCGGTAAACGGGAAGCCAAGGACTGCATTTCCCGAACCGTCTAGTGTATTGACCACTTTCTTGACGAACACAGCGCCTGAAGGTATGACAGCCTCTGCCATTAGCGCCCGATCCTGATTGCCGCCGCTTCCGTCAAGGTTATCTAGACGCATGTGATACGGAGCTCCGCCGATGCTGCTTGCAGAATTATCTTCGCCCCAATCGCCGATCCATGCGATATGACCGGACCATGCGATCACCGGGTCTGCAACACTCGCGGTAAATGTTAGTGTGATCTTGCGCTCGTCGCCGCCGCCATAAGGCTCGTATGATGCACTCAAAATATTTGCACCCCACATCGTAAACTGGCCGGGCGCCTGGTTCACTGGCAAATTTGTATTCGGATTTGTCTCATTGGTCACGGTCACGGTATCGGCCGGGATCGGAAACGTACTGGTCGGCGAACCGAGTGTACACCCGGCAATACCGGAACACGGGTCAGCGGTGGTTTCTGTTGCATTGAACGTCCCGAGATAGTCGATCGCATGCTTGATCCCTTTTTTAACGTCGAACCCGATCGTTAGAGAGTGCACGGTCGCTCCCGGGGTCAGACCGGTAATTTTGATTCGATAAGGGATGAACTGACTTTCGGCGTAATGGGCCTGCGTGGCATTTGCACTGCCGTTCACCCATGCACTTCCGGTGCAAACCGCGGGTGACGCGAGAGTGCCATTTCTACACTGGTCGATGTCAGCGGCCGCGGCTTCAGGTGCTAACGACTTTTGAGCATTAACTGAAATTGAGAGCGTCCAAATGGAAACGACAGAGATAATAACGCGAGCCGTAAGACTCAATTTAGGGTTAAACATATGCTTTGATTTCATAAAGTGATCCTTGATCTCAAGGATTTTTTTCGTAAGGGCCGTGACAAATTTGTATGAGCCCTTAAATGACTAATATCCAACGATTTCCGCAAATTTCTTGGCGACAAATTTATGACCTTAAAATCCAAGATCCAAGGTCAAAACAGATTTATGTATAACGTATGTTTAACATACCTTGTCTTCCAATGTCAACATAATTTCTTTCACGAGTTCTTTCACGAGTCCCCGCCGTCCAAGCGGACGATAGATCGCGTCAGACCAATTTAGCTGTAGATGTTGAACGATTTTCCGTCGTTGTTTTGCACAAGAAATAGTCAATCAATCTAATTTTCCAGAATCGCTCCATAGGTCTCATTGAATCCAATGTCGATTCGAATAATACGGAGCCGGCATTTCGATGAAAAAAAACGAAAAAAAGGCTGCCAAAAAAATGGCAGCCATTAAGAAAAATAAACAGGGTGCTTTGAATAACTATTCTAATGCTACCAGATCCAGATCGGTGATCTCGTCCGCTAGCGACAAGAGCTGTGGGGCAAATGTCCGTCCTTTGGAATGCGTTGTGAGAAGGTAATTTTGACCGATCTCGACGTCGCTGAACTGGAAATAACCGAGGCTGCTCGTCACCGTTTGGATCGAGTTTCCATTCATATCCGTAAGAGCAACACGGGCATTCCTGATCCCTTGTCCGTTGATCGTGAGCACTCGACCGCTTACGGAAACCGTCGCGGCCGATGGCGTCAATGGTTCACTTGTGAACGTGCATGTTATATCTTCGCCGGCTTGGGCAAGAATATTTGCGCGACCGTTCGCAAGATCAACTGTGGTGTCAAGTACAGGCGTTCCGCCGTTTGATGTCTCGGTACACACGATCGAACTCAGCCGCCATCCAACCACCGGAGCCTCCTCGACAATTACAGAGGTTGGAGTCGTTGATGCCGGAACCGTCGGATCTTGATAATAAGCATTGTCGACCAACGTGAAACTGGACTGGGCCAGATTCGTCGCGGAATATGGGAATTGAACATCCGGCGTATTTCCATTCGTGTTTTGACGTTGCTTTCTTATGGTAACGACTGTCCCCGGCGTAGGCGTAGGCGTTGGTGTTGGCGTAGGTGTCGGCGTCGGCGTCGGAGCGGCAGTCGATTGTGTGAAAAGAAGTTTATTTGGTGATGTACCGTCGATCAAGGTTATTAATCCTGTCGTGGCCGAGCCCTTTATCGCATTAGAAACCTCAACTGGGCCCGCTGTTGGATTCAACCCAAGGTACAAAGCAGCTGCTCCGGCGACCATCGGCGATGCCATTGACGTGCCGGTTAGCATCCTCGTATCCGTGTCATTAAGATACGAAAGCGAAGTGACCTGGTACCCCGGAGCAAACAGATCGAGACATGGCCCATAATTCGACATCAGCAACCGTTCATCGCTCGTCGCCGTCGCGCCTACCGTTAGGGCGTTCGGGGTACGGGCCGGCGTGAAGCTGCACGCGTTCGATGAATTGTTTCCGGCGGCAACTGTGTACGTCACTCCCGAAGCGATCGAGTTCGTCAGCCCGAGCTCAAGTGCCGGAGATGTGCCGGGTGCGGTGATGCTGATGTTGGCGACCGCCGGATTAACGCGATTTGCGGTAACCCAATCAATTCCGGCCAGCAGATTCGAAATTTGTCCGAACCCGCTGCACGGTACAACACGAACCGAGTGAATGAGAGACTGCTTGGCTACACCGTATGTGGAACTACCGATGATTCCGGCCACATGAGTGCCGTGGCCGGTGCAGTCGCCGCCGTTTAGGCCATCGTTGATATTGTCGTAAACGGCGTTAGCTCGCCCGCCGAAATCCTGGTGAGTAAACCGAACGCCAGTGTCAATAACGTAAACGTTCACGCCGGCTCCTGTCGCCGAGTAATTAAAGATCGAGTCCATTGGCATTGGCCGCTGATCTACACGGTCGAGGTGCCACGGTGCATTGGGCTGCGTGTCGGAAACGAAAACGAGAGCATCCTCTTCGATCGTTCGAACATCCGCGTCCTGATTCATCGCTTCGGCTTGTTCGGCGGTCATTTCGGTCGAGAATCCCGCAAAAGCACTCGAATATACAATGTCGATCTTGCCGCCGTAGTCGTTAGTCAAACCTCGTGCGTACGATTCAACTTCAGGTGACGTGAGGCCTCGTCGTTCTATTTCATCGCTTAGTACGACGATGTACCGATCCGGCACCGGCGCGATCGCCCTAATGATTCCATTCTTTTGGCCCGAAATTTTTGTCGGGGCGAGGTTTGCGGCCACAATTCCGACCGCTAGCAAGATGGCGATAACGAGTGATTTTCTCATTAAATTTTCTCTGTTATTTTTGAAGTGTGCCGAAACGGGAGAGGGACTGATCACCCGGGAAGCCAGGTAATCATTTGCAATTGTACAACAATGTTGAATAAAAGACAATGATCTTTTACATCTGGGGGACTCTTTGATTCTGTCAAGGTCATGGCTGGAATGAACAAAGCCTTTGGCGTTTTGGTTATGACGCGGGTAAACTCTATTAGAGCCGATTGGTCGAGGTCGTGATTGAAAATGGAAGAACTGTTAAAAAGCCTGATGGGCAAAAAGGTCGATATCACGTGTGGAAACAACGCAACGTTTCGCGGTGACGTGATCGATGTAAAGAACGGCGTCCTTTATCTCCGTGACGAAGAGGACAAGGTCGCGTACGTTGCGATAGGTAAGATAGCGGTGATATATGAATGTAAGGAACCGGCAATCAGGCCCGGCTTTATCACGTAGGAATGTTCGTTTAGACAAAAAAGCCCGGCTTCGCAAAAACGCGACCGCCGGGCTTTCTGATTACCATTAGATCTATCGCTCGAAATTATCAACGACCGTCGTCGTCGATTCAGGCCTAACCTTGCGGAAACCGACGATGCGGCTTGCCCAGTAACCTTTGAACGGCGAATACGTTATGCCTTTGCTCGACGAAGCGTGGTAAAACCCGTTTTCGTCCGCAACGATTCCCATGTGGCCCAGTCCGTTAAGAAAGATCAGCGTGCCGAATTTGAAACGTTCGTCGCCCTCGACCGGCGTCGACATGGCCCACATACTGCGGGCACTTGAGCGTGTAAAATTGATCCCGGCATCTCTAAACGCCGCCCACACAAATCCTGAACAATCGTAAGTGTTCGGTCCGGCGGTGCCGTAAACATAACGGATGCCGTAGCGTTCCTTGATCGCCTGATCGAGCAAAGCACTCGTTGATGAATTATATAAGTTACGCTTTACCGCAGTGGCTGCTGACGCGTTGGTAGGCTTGGATGACGCTGTTTTCGTGACCAGCGGCTTTTCCGCGGGAGCAGAACGAACAACTATGATCGGATTCGTCAAGGTCGGCCGTTGAGCCGGTTGTGGTTTTGTCTTTTCGGCCGCTAACGGCGGCATATTCGTCGGCTGACTCGATGTCGATTTCACCACGCGGTCACGAGATTGAGCATTTACCGAACCTGAAAAACATACGGCGCCAAACGTGACGCACACCGATAGACATAGAACCTTTTTTAATTTATTCAAACCTTAATCTCCAAAATTTTGATGTGCAAAAAGGGGAACCGAAGAAAGCGGTGAATGACTCACCTACTATAAAAAAATAACCAAACGAAAACCAATTCCCGAAATTTTACCAATTTCGACCAAACCAAAGAACCAATTTGTGACCCTTATTATTTTGACCCGAAAGTCATTATTACCGATTGCTTAGCAAATTGCAAACATAACGGTTTTCAATGGATGAATTTGATTTGGATTATGGTTGCAAACAATAGGATAGCCGCCGAAGTAGGCACGCCAAGGTTGAGATCTTGCGACCTCAGCCTTGGTAAACCCCGCCGCTGCCTACGCCTACCTTCCTTCCGAGTTGTCCTGTGTAATTCAAGACACTCGCAATAGATAGTCGCTTCCACAAATAATGCACAAACCCGCACGAAATAAGGGCGTAACACTCAGGTGAGAGGTTACGCCCTTAATTAGTGCGGGCTTGTGCCCAATAGGTATTAAGCCGAGAACGAAGTTCCGCAACCGCAACCGCCGGTAGCGTTAGGATTTTCAAATGTGAATCCCGAGCCCATCATATTCGTCGTGTGGTCGATCGTGATCCCGTTGAGATATTGTGCGGAAAACATATCGACAAATAGGCGAATGCCCGATTTGTCCATGACAAAATCGCCGGGCTTGTTTTCTTCCTCAATATTCAGGCTGTATTGAAAGCCCGAACATCCGCCCGGAACTACGCGTACGCGAAGCCCCGCCGTTTCCGGCAGATCGTCTTCGCTCGAAAGAAATTTCTTGATCTCGGCAACCGCCGGATCGGTGACTGTTAATTCTACGGTCGGTGCTGCAACTGCTGACATAATATTTTGGTCTCCTGTCAAAAAATCAGGACTCGAAACGAATCCTTACTTAATTGTAGATATTAAATTATTTGAAATAGAAATACAACCCTATTGGTAAAGTGCCATGCGTCCCCAAATGACTGTAAAGAAGAGAACAATACAATTCGTTCCGCCTCCGCCAAGCGACACTAGGAGAGCAGTACGATGACGATCGTCGGAGATCTCAGCGGAATATGAATTGAACAATTCGACTCGGTTCTTTTTGGCGGTCTGCGCTACGAAGAATATCTTGATTACTGAGTTCGTCATCAAAACTCCGCACAAAAATGGCACGAGCATGAGATACATCCCAATTCTTCCCTCTATGCTAACTAAGGTTCCGGTAGGCTCGGCGAGAAACTCTGGAGTGACTAAAGGAACCACATAGCAAACAATATTGCCAAACAGGGCGAAGAAAAAAAATCTCCAGAGCGTCCTTTGTGGATACTCGTGGGCGAGCTTTTTCTCGGCCCAAAATGCTAGTTGTTCCTTCTTCTCCTGAAAAAAACATTTACTTACGCACGCGAGATAATAGCCAGTTCCGGCTTCATCGCCTCGATCGAGATCTGGCGGGCGACTTCCTCAGCGACTCTGTTGAACGCCAAAGATTGGAGCGATTCGGGGAATGAGACGACGACGGGGACGCCTGTGTCGCCGCCTTCCCGAACTTCCATGCCCATTGGGACTTCGCCGAGGAAATTGAGGCCGTATTCGTCGCATAGTTTCTGGCCGCCGCCGCGGCCGAATATTTCGTATTTATTGCCCGTGTCGGGAGCGATGAAGTACGACATGTTTTCGATCACGCCGAGTACGGGAACATTTACCTGCTCGAACATTTTCACGGCGCGTCGAACATCCGACAGCGAAACCTCCTGCGGCGTCGTCACCAAAACTGCACCTTGAACCGGCACGAGCTGAGCTAGCGAAAGCTGCACATCGCCCGTTCCCGGCGGCATGTCGACGATGAGGTAATCGAGCTCGCCCCAATTCACATCCGAGAGAAACTGTCTGACGACTCCGTGCAGCATCGGGCCACGTAGGATCATCGGCTTGTCGGGCGGCACGAGGACCGCCATCGAGATCATCTTGACGCCGTGTGCCTCGATCGGTTTGAGTTTGCCGTCAACGACATCGGGCTGAGTGTAGCCGCTGCCGAGCATCATCGGCACGTTCGGGCCGTAAACGTCGGCGTCCATAATGCCGACCTTCGCACCGTCTTTCGCAAGCGAGATCGCCATATTGACGGCAACGGTGGATTTGCCGACACCGCCTTTGCCGCTCGAGACGGCAATAATATTTTTCACGCCCGGAATCGCGATATTATTTGCGATACCGCGGCCTTGCGGCACCTCGGCATCCATCTTGACGGCGACGCTCGTCACGCCTTCGAGGCCCCCAACGATCTCTATCGCCTGAGCCTCCATCTGCTCTTTCACGGGACAAGCCGGCGTCGTGAGCATGATGGTGAAAGCTACATTGCCGTCCGTGATCTCAAGGTTATGAATAAACCCAAGGGAGACGATGTCTTTCTTAAGATCGGGGTCAATGATCTGCTTGAGCGATTCTAAAACTACTGCCTCTGATATTTGATTCATTATGTAAATTGCCGCCTGACGTAATAAAGTTAAATTGGATTGTATCAAATCACCCGAGGGAAGTGCATAGTGCGGGAAAATTCCGTACTCGAAAATATATCGCATAGATGATACAATAAGGGCGTGAGAGGGCTGAGCCGATGAACGGCCGTTGCAGCTATGGTCTGCACGCTGAGGTAACGGGAAATTGAACAAGATCCGGCGATGTGAGAGAGTTTGCGCGCGCCGAGTGTCGAAAAATGGGACACCTCGGTCAGGAAAACGCAAGAGCCTGAGCGCTGGGATAGTGGGGCATTGGACAGGACTTTAGACCGAGATAAATGGAAATAGGACTGAACGATAAATACCGGAAGATTCGCGACGGCTCGGCGGGTTTCTACCAACAAAAACGCGGCCTTGTCGCCGTTTGTGGCAAAGAGGCGGTTCAATTCCTCGATGGCCTGATCTCGAACGACATGAAGACCCTCGAAGATGGCGAAATGATGCTCGCCGCTTTTCCGAATGCTCAAGGCCGCCTGCTCGCGGTCGTGAGAGTTTTAAAACAAGGTGAGAGATTCTTATTCGACACCGAAGACGCGACCAGGGAGAAGGTTTTTAACAATCTGTTTCGATTCACCTTTGCAGGTGATTTTTTTGTCGAAGATCTGTCGGAAGGCTATTCATACTTCGAATTGTTCAACTTGTCAGAACCGCCTGTGTCAGAGGGCGGCTTGAGCTTCGGAACTAAATCTACATTCATAGAAAAAGACGGCGAGACCGAATTTCGCCGAAAGTTATCAAACGCCGTCGAAGTCCACGACGACCTCCACGAAACCCTACGCATCGAATCCGGCATTCCGAAATACGGCATCGACATGGACGAGACGACCATTGTCCCCGAACTCGGCCTCGAAGGACTCATTTCGTACAATAAAGGCTGCTATATCGGCCAGGAGATCATAGCCCGCATACATTTTCGCGGCCACGTCGCGAAAAGGTTAACGGGCTTGGTTTTGTCCGCGACGGCCGAGCCCGGGACAGAATTGACGACACCGGACGGCAAAAATGCCGGACGCTTTACGTCCTCTACCTACTCGCCCAAACTGGAACGGGCGATCGCTCTGGCGTACGTTAGATACGACTACTTGAGCGAAGGTACAGAGTTGTTAGCCGGTATGGAGGCGGCCACGGTGACGTCGCTTCCATTTATTTGACTTTTTGGGGAGATTGTATGCGATCACTAACCTCACTTGCGATCATCATCACTGCTATTGCGGGGCTTACATCGTGCATCAAAGAGGCGCCGCGAAATTCGTCGACGACGGGAGCGTTCCGCTCAAATTCTGCGGCGCCGACTACGCGAATGTTTGACCGGCGATCGCTCAATGTTACCGGTTTTCGGCACCTCGACGAATTCATTCGTCCTGAGGTTCGCGAAAAGCTCGACGTCGAACCGGTCGGTGAAAGCGATGTTTATCTGCCGCCCACGTTCGGATCCTCGGGCGAATCCGTCGATGCGGAAACGCAGGAACCGTTCAACGAGGAAAACCCGACTCAACAACTCGAGATCGACAAAGCCAAGTTCCAGTGGGCGAAGAAGAAATTTGGCGATGCCCTCGCGGCCGATGCGGCGGCAATGGGCGTAATTATTTTGTACGCTGACGAGAATTATTACGATCTCGGCCGTCTCAATGCATTCGTCGACGAAGGCCGCGGCCGTATCGCCACCGAATCAGGCATCGATCCGGCCCGCATACAAATCGTCTACGGCGGCTATCGCGGCATGGCACAGGTCGAAATGTGGATCGTGCCGGCCGGGGAACAACGCCCGGAACTGAAACCCGAGAACCGAGACGCGCAGCCTGAGCAGGAACTTTAGATCAGAGCGTTCGCTATATTCCTGAGCAGGATTGTGCCTGCTGTGAATTTGCCCTTGCCCGGCTTTTTCGTCATACTTTTAAGTTCGCATTGCGATCCGCGCCCGCACTGAGATGCGGGTATTTGCATTATGAACCACAAGCAAACACCTAACGCCAGCTACAGCCTTACCCTTCGCGTCAGAATACATAATCAGCCGGGCAAACTTGGAGAGATCACGACCGCCATCGGTAAGGCCGGCGGCGATATCGAGGGTATTGATATCGTCAGTGTCGGTAAAGATTTTTTGATCCGCGATATTACGGTAAACGCTGCGAGCGAGAGCCACGATCAAGAGATCGTTGGTTTCGTCCGTGATATCGACGGCGTTGATGTCATAAACGTCAGCGACCGAACGTTTCTGATGCACCTTGGTGGAAAGATCGAGGTGACATCAAAGATGCAGCTCAAGACGCGTTCAGACCTTTCAATGGCCTACACGCCGGGCGTCGCCCGAATCTGCGAGGCAATTGCAAAAGATCCGGAAAAGGCATTCAACCTGACGATAAAGAAGAACACGGTCGCGGTCGTTTCCGACGGCACAGCTGTGCTCGGCCTCGGAGATATCGGTCCGGCAGCTGCGATGCCGGTGATGGAAGGGAAGTGTCAGCTATTCAAGGAATTTGGCGGCGTCGATGCCTTTCCGATATGTTTGAATACAAAAGATCCTCACGAAATAATCGAAACGATCAAAAATATCTCTGTCGCATTCGGCGGCATCAATCTCGAAGACATCTCAGCTCCGCGATGCTTTGAGATCGAAGAGCGTTTGAAAGAAGAACTCGATATTCCTGTTTTTCACGATGATCAGCACGGCACGGCTGTGGTTGTCCTTGCCGCACTCATAAATGCCCTCAAGATCGTCGGCAAGGAAATGAAAGACATCAAGCTCGTGGTGAACGGCATTGGTGCGGCGGGAGTTGCCTGTTCCAAGATCGTAATGGCGGCCGGAGTAAAGAACATAATCGGCTGCGACACGACGGGTGCGATATATGAGGGCCGAAAAGAAAACATGAACTGGGTCAAAGACTGGTACGCCCGCAATACCAACCCCGACAAAGAAGAAGGCACGATCCATGACGTTATCAAGGGAGCCGACGTATTTTTCGGACTTTCGGCTCCGGGCGTTATCGACGAAAAGGATCTTGCTAACATGGCAAAGGAACCGATCGTATTTGCAATGGCAAATCCGACCCCGGAGATAATGCCCGAGGACGCCGAGGGCCACGTTGCCGTCATGGCGACCGGCCGCAGCGACTATCCGAACCAGATCAACAACGTTCTCTGCTTTCCGGGGATCTTTCGAGGCGCTCTTAATTGCCGTGC
>CAZVDM010000029.1:0-28079 GCA_964625555.1 uncultured Chloracidobacterium sp. | reverse complement strand
TTTTGTGCCAAAATGATTTTATGAACGCCGCTTTGCCACAGGAAATGCAGCAGCATACATACGCCATCATGGACGAGGTCGAGGGCTCGCATTGGTGGTTCGTTGGTCGCCGCGCGATCCTTGAGAGTTTTCTCAAAGGCATTGTAAACCGCTTGGAGTCCCGCCTTCAGGCGGCAAATTCTGAGGCAGGGCTGGCTAAAGCCGGTACTCCAAGCCTCCGCATTTTAGACGTCGGCTGCGGCACCGGAGCGAATATCGAAATGTTGTCGCAATTCGGCGAGGCCGAAGGTGTGGATGTCTCGGATGACGCACTCGAATTTTGCCGGCTAAAGGGATTGAAAGCGCAGAAAGGCCTGGCCGAGACCCTGCCTTATCCGGACGAGACCTTTGAACTGACAACGGCGCTTGATGTCATCGAGCATCTGGACGACGATGTCGCCGGCCTTAAAGAGATGTTTCGTGTCACGAAAAAGGGCGGCTATTCGCTGTTCTTCGTTCCGGCATTCATGTGGCTCTGGGGCGTGCAGGACGATATCTCGAACCATCGAATCCGATACACCAAAAAGCAGATAGTCGAACGGCTAGAAAAAGCCGGTTACACCATCGAGCGCGCGACGTACGCCAATTGGACATTTTTCACGCCGATACTCGCGGGCCGAACGCTGATGAAACTAACCGGTATCAAGCCCGAAAGCGAGAACAACATCAATGTCTCTGCCTTGAACGGCGTTTTCGGCAAGCTATTTTCATCCGAGCGGTTTTGGCTCAAACATTTCAATTTTCCGTTCGGCGTCTCGATCGTCGTTGTCGCCAGGAAAGACTGAGACAGGATGTACAGGATTGGCAAGATACGGCCAGTTTGTTCTATTCGATCCTTCTTATCCTGTTTATCCTGTTAGAATAACTCTTCGAGATGATTCGATCCGAAAAAAACAATCCCGAGCTTTCGCTTTTCCTGCCCGTTCTTGACGAGGAAGAAAATCTGCGGCCGATGCATGCGAAGATCGCGGCGGCGCTCGATGCGCTTGGACGGTCGGCGGAGGTTATATTTGTTGACGACGGGTCGACGGACAAGAGCCTCGAGATACTGAAGGAAATTGCTGCGGCGGACGAACGAGTTCGAGTTATCAGTTTGCGGCGGAATTACGGGCAGACGGCGGCGATGTCGGCGGGGATAGATGCGGCAAAAGGGGACATTCTGATACCGATGGACGCCGATCTGCAGAACGATCCGGCGGACATCAAGCGTCTGCTCGACAAACTCGACGAAGGCTACGATGTGGTCTCAGGCTGGCGAAAGAACCGCCAGGACAAACTCATCTCGCGCAAGATCCCGTCGCAGATAGCCAACCGCATCATCTCGTGGATCGGCGGCGTTCATCTGCACGATTACGGTTGCAGCTTAAAAGCATATCGCCGCGATGTGATACAGGACGTCCGGCTCTACGGCGAGATGCACCGTTTTATCCCGATCTACGCCGCCTGGGCTGGAGCCCGCGTGACCGAGATACCGGTCGATCACCATGCCCGTACGATGGGCAAATCGAAGTACGGCATCTCGCGAACTATCAAGGTTGTTTTCGACCTGATCACGATCAAATTCATGGCCGAGTATCATACAAAACCACTGTATGTATTCGGCGGATTTGGGATGATCGCATTCCTTATTTCGATGGTCGCGGGCGTTTGGGCAATTGTTCTGAAACTCGCCTACGCCGTCTCGTTCATCCTCACACCGCTGCCGATCATTGCTGTCGTAATGCTGGCCATCTCGGTTCAATTTTTCCTCATGGGCCTGCTCGCCGAGCTACTCGTGCGAACCTATCACGAGTCGCAGGACAAGGCGATATATGCGGTGCGGGAGAAGATCGGGTTTAAGAATTGAACCGCAAATGGACGCAGATAAACACAGATCCTATTGGCTCTCAAATCTGTGTCCATCGGCGTTTATCTGCGGTTAATTTGTCTTTATATGTGCGGAATTGCGGGTTGGATCAACCTGAAACAATCAAACGATCCGGCGGAAGTGCGCGAAGGTGTTCTGCATTCGATGTGCGAGCGGATCGTTCACCGCGGGCCGAATTCGGAGGGCTTGTGGATTGACGACACGGTTGCATTGGGCATGCGGCGGCTTTCGGTGATAGATCTGGAAACGGGCGACCAGCCTGTTTTCAACGAAGACCGCACGGTCGTCGTGATGATGAACGGTGAGCTGTATAACTATCGCGAAATCCGCAAGATCCTCGAAAAAAGCGGACACAAATTCACCACAAAGTCCGACACCGAAATACTACCGCATCTTTACGATGAATACGGCGAAGATCTCGTCGATCACTTAAATGGCATGTACGCGTTCTCGCTTTGGGATACGCGGCGGCGAAAACTCATCATAGCCCGCGACCGCTTTGGCGAAAAGCCCTTGTATTACGGCGTGTTCGACGGCAAGCTGATCTACGCCTCCGAGCCAAAAGCGATCCTTGCTCATCCGTCGGTCAAACCGGAATTGAACCTCGACGCTCTGCGGCAATATCTCTCGTACGATTACGTTCCTGCCCCGAATTCGATCTACAAGGGCATCTCGAAACTTCCGGCGGCACACATGCTGACGGTCGAGAACGGCGAAATAAGAACCCGTCGTTATTGGAACCAGACGTTTGAAAAGCCTTCGACGAATCCGACGATCGAATCTGCCGCGTCGGACCTCAAAGGACTTCTTTCGGACGCGGTGCGGTTGCGGTTGGTCGCTGACGTTCCTCTCGGGATCTTGCTTTCAGGCGGGATCGATTCATCGACAGTCGCGGCGTTTGCGGTACAGCATGCGACGGAACGCGTGAAGACCTTTTCGATCGGTTTTGAAGAAGATTCGTTTGACGAGACAAAATACGCTCGTCAGGTCGCAAAGCATCTGAATACGGAGCACTACGAAGAAAAACTATCGGCAACGACGGCCGGCGACTTGATCAGCGAGATCGGCACTTGGCTCGATGAACCCATTTCCGACGGTTCGCTGATACCGACATTTTTGCTAGCTCAGTTTGTAAGAAAGCACGTCACGGTCGCTCTCGGCGGCGACGGCGGTGATGAGATATTTGCCGGTTATCCGATGTATTACGCGCACAAAGTGGCGAAGACTTACCGGTCGATCCCGAAGTTTTTGCGAACAGCATTTATCGAGCCCGCGGTGCGAGCTTTGCCGGTCTCGACGAAGAATATGTCGTTCGATTACAAGGCGAAACGCTTTGTCGGGGCGGCGAATCTCGACGCGGTCGAGCGGCATCATTCGTGGTTCGGGTCGTTCTCGACGGAAGAGCAATTGCGGCTGTTGACGCCCGAAATTCTTGCGGCATCGGACGGCGATATTTATCGCGGGCCGCGGGAAATGCTATCGCTCTGCGATGCGGCCAATGAGATCGAGCAGATGCAGTTTCTCGACATGAATTACTACATGGCCGAGGACATTTTGACCAAAGTCGATCGAGCGGCGATGGCCGTGAGCCTCGAGACGCGGGCACCGTTCCTCGATCCTCGGGTAGCTAAGTTTGCTGCTGCGTTGCCGCTCGAATACAAACTAAAAGGCAGCAAGGGCAAGTATATTCTTAAAAAGGCTGTCGAAGACCTATTGCCGCAGACAATACTCAACCGCCCCAAAAAAGGCTTTGGCATCCCTGTCGCACAATGGCTAAAAGGCCGACTCAATCCGCTGATGCACGATCTGCTTTCCACCGAGCGATTGCGTTCTCAAGGTCTGTTTGAACCGGAATTTGTCCAAACGTTGATCCGAGAACACGAAATCGGCCGGGCATCGCATCACAAACAGCTTTGGACGCTGCTTGTTTTTCAGCTTTGGTATGACAATTTTCTTCAGGCCTAATAAGTGGATAGTGGTCAGTTTTTTGTTATTATCTCGATATGGCAAGTCTTTATCCTGAAATCGAACCTTTCGACAGCGGAATGTATATCGTGTCTGATATTCACACGATCTATTACGAACGTGTCGGCAATCCGAACGGTGTGCCGGTCGTGTTTTTGCACGGCGGGCCCGGCGGCGGCTTAGTGCCGCTCTACAGGCAATTCTTTGATCCTGAGTTTTATCAAGTCATCTTGTTCGACCAACGCGGATCGGGTCGGTCGACGCCGCACGCCGAACTGCGTGAGAATACTACATGGGATCTTATTAAGGATATCGAATCGCTGCGTGAGAAATTCGGCGTCGACAAATGGTACGTTTTCGGCGGTTCATGGGGATCGACGCTTAGCCTTGCCTATGCCGAAACGCATCCTGACCGGTGTTTGGGGCTTGTGCTTCGCGGGATCTTTTTGACGCGTAAGAAAGAGATCGAGTGGTTTTATCAATATGGAGCGTCAGAGATATTTCCGGATTTTTGGGAACGCTATCGCGATGAAATTCCTGAGTCGGAACGCGGCGATTTTCTCTCGGCTTATCACAAACGCCTCACGAGCGATGACGAGAAAACCCGCATTTCGGCGGCGCGTGCATGGAGCGTTTGGGAAGGTTCGACGTCAAAACTGTATCCGGACAAAGATCTAATGGAACATTGGGAAGGTGAACACGAAGCATTGAGCCTTGCCCGGATCGAATGTCACTATTTTACGAACAACTCATTCTTCCCAACCGACAATTACCTGATCGAGAACGTCGGCACGATCCGCAATATTCCAACGGTGATCGTCCAGGGCAGGTATGATGTCGTGTGTCCGATCACGTCAGCTTGGGAACTGCACAAGGCATTTCCCGAGGCTGAGTTCATAGTCATTCCTGACTCAGGCCACTCGATCTCGGAGAAAGGTATTTCGTCCGCCTTGGTCGACGCGATGGACCGGTTTAAGTCGCGGCATCAATAATTTTGCGTGAATAATCGTTAATTTAGCGGTATGATGTGAAACGGTGATCAAATTCTCCGGCCGTCGAGGCCGATGGCGCGTCCTAACAAGCGCGAAATAATAATATGAACTTCGGAACAACAGAAATATTACTAATCGTAGCGGTCCTGTTCTTGCTCTTCGGTGCAACGCGGTTGCCCCAACTCGCAAAATCGCTTGGAGCTACTCGCAAAGCTTTTAAGGAAGGTATGCGCGAAGCCGAGGAAGAGGAAAAGGCCGAAGCTCAAAAGATACCGGCAAACGCACCGGCTCCGCAAATTTCGCAGATGAGCGACGAGGCTCTTGCCGAAGAAATGCGCCGGCGTGGCGAAGTGAAACAGGCAAGTTAGGCTTTTTCTCCGGTCACAAGTGTCGCTTTCACCGTAAACCTGAACGTCAGATCTCCTTCTTCCGAGTCGATCAACTGAGCGATCTTAGTGGTTACTCGTGCAAGTTCACCTTCACTCAGCGTTTCAAGCCAGATCGGCATCAGAAAATCCTCCACGAGCGGCGACCCGACGAATTCGGCTCCATTTTCAAATTCAAATATTTCGACGGCGGTTTCGGTCTTGATATTGACGAGGCCGGCACGCTCGGCGATCTCCTCGACGCGTGAGATCGTTGGGATCGCCGCCACGAGTCGTTCCACAGCGGCATTGTCTTCGGTCAATTGCTCGTTGAACAAAACTTCCCACAACACCGAAAATACTTCGCCATAACTGCCGGCCGCCGGTAAAAAGAAAGCCACGTCCGCCCCATGGCGTGCAACGCGAACGGCGTCGTCGATAAAATCGGCAAGCTCTGCCGGACGCACAAATGTCGCATCGGCGAGTACCGTGTCGAAAGCATCATCCTCAAATCTGATAGTTGAAAAATCGACGTTGGAACTGACAGCCGCCGCCTTGTCGCGGGCGATCGACAGAATATCCTCGTTTTCACATGCGGCAAAAATATCGGTCTTTTCGCCGTATTTCTCGGAAAGTGCAAAAGCATGTCCGCCGGTTCCGGCGTTGATGTAGAGCAAATTGTCCGCCTCGTCGAGCTTAAAGTGCTTGTCGACAAGTTCGGTAAAACGGTGCGTCCAGGCATCTTCGATGTAGAGGTCGCGAAGGAACGCGAGTTCTTTTTGAGTTTTGATCATCTTATTCAAAGGATAGTGTTTTGAAAAAAGCATTGCAAAATCGACCAAAAATGCGTATCTTCTTTGTAGATACATTCTGAGGTATTATGAAAGTTCAAATTCAAAAATGGGGCAATAGTCTTGCTTTGCGAATTCCAAAATCGTTCGCGGTCGAATCGAATGTGACGCAGGGTTCGTCGGTAAATATTTCGCTTGAGGACGGTCGTATGATCGTAACGGTGGTTGAGGAGCCTGAATTTTCGCTTGGCGCCTTGCTCGCGCAAGTTACAGAGGACAATATTCACGGCGAGACGGAAACCGGGAATATCGTCGGCAAGGAGGAATGGTGATGGTTTACATCCCAGAACGAGGCGACGCCGTGTGGCTCAACTTCAATCCGCAGTTCGGCCACGAACAGTCCGGCCGCCGCCCGGCGATCGTATTGTCGCCGCGTGAGTACAATCGAAAGGTCGGGCTGGCCATTTTTTGTCCAATAACAAATCAGATCAAGGGTTATCCGTTTGAGGTTTTGATACCTGAGGGACAAAAAGTTTCCGGAGCGGTTCTTTCGGACCAAGTCAAAAGTCTCGATTGGAAGGTGCGACAGGCCGAACGCATCTCTCATTTACCTGAAACGGTAGTGAACGAAGTCCTCGGCAAACTTGGCACGCTTCTGTAAGCTCACCCAACCCCAAACCTCGCCTTAAACTCGTCTTTCCCAAACGCCCGGTCGAGCCAGAGATTGGTCAGTTTCTCCTGAATACTGTTGGCCCGCAGCCGGTCGTTGAGATTCTTGAAATCGACAAAATCGAGATGCTGGTCCTGGTTGAAGCATGAGAAGACGAAGAATTCTTCACCGGTGTGTGGGTTGACGTGGCGTTGGAGGCACTGTGCGCAGACCTCTTTCATCATGCATTGCATGGGCGAATTGATCGAGCCGATGGCGGTGTGGTTCTCGTTCAGGTAAGGTTTGAGTGTCGTGTGACGGGCCTCTCGAACTCCGTTCATCATTCGGTCCGAACCGATGGCAATGATGCGGTTAACATCTTTGAGATCAACGGCTTGCGTGCCCAGACGGCCTTCGGCATACGCGAACATCGCCTGAACGATATTGCCGCGGAAATGAGCGTCCTGCGGCCTCGCCGGCACGATCTCGTTTCCGAAATCCGTCGCCCAGACGACCTCGTCCACCGCATTCTCGATCTCTTCGCGTTTGAACAGATCGGCCCCGTTCTTGTACCCGGCAAAATACACGACCTTATTGTTCTTCTCTCTCAATGCCCGAGCTATCGAGAACAAAACTGCGTTGCCCAAACCGCCTCCCGCCAGCAGAACAGTCTCATTTTCTGTGATCTCAGTCGGCGTACCGGTCGGTCCCATTACCAAAACTTCCTCGCCTTCCTTGAGTAATGAACAAAGCCGCGATGACGTTCCCATTTCGAGAACGATCATTGAAAGCAGGCCCTTTTCTTGATCAACCCAAGCTCCGGTGAGAGCTAAGCCCTCCATCATCAGGCGTTTACCATCGATAACGGGAGCGGTCGTCTCAAAATTCTGCAAACGGTAAAACTGTCCCGGCTCGAACTTTCTCGCCTGGAGCGGAGCCTTGACCACGACATCGACAATGGTCGGCGTCAGGCGTTCGACCCTGACGACATAGGCACGCAACTGTTCGTCGAGTGTAGCTTCGAGCTTGTCGAAGATCGAGTCTCTTTCCGTCTGCGGCAAAGTGCCTCGAGTCGCGAGTTCGTCGGCGAAGATCTCAACGACCTTCGGATAGCCGTGTTTGGCAGACGCCATCGCTTTAACGACGTTTCCGGCGTAGGTCGGATGGTTGTCGCCGTAGTAGCTGATGAATTTGCCGTCTTGCTCGTAGCTGGTGAAAAATCCCGCTTCGCCTTTCGGCGTTTCAACGACATGCTGTTTGCCGCCGCCATTTCGTTCCACCTTGAAAGGCTGGAAAAACTGCCGCCATTCGTCCATTTTGAACGTGCCGGGCTTTTCTTTTTCGTAGATAACGTTGGGACTCGTTCCTGCTGCGACGCAGACCGTCCGTGCCGGAAATTCGTGCGTCTCATCGGTCTTTTCAAATTTTCCTGTCTCGGCAATGTAATCGAGCCGCTCGAAAATTATCGCCTTTACCGCTCCGTATTCGTCGGGCACCGCCTCGGTCGGGCTCATACATTCGACGAAATCGATGCCTTCCTCGAGCGCCTTTTGGACTTCTTCGTGGTTGAGACGATACGCGGGCGAATCCTGCAAACGCTTACGATAGACCAGCGAAACGCCGCCCCAGCCCCGGACGAGCGGGACAAAATTCGGTTCTTCGCCCAGCGAAGCGGCCCGGGCACGCTCGGCACGGATCTCTCGGCCGTGTTCGAGAAATTCCTGCAGGACGCGAATCTCTTCTTCGTCAAAGGACTCAACAGCCTTTTCGTCGCCAAATTCGGCAACGACCTGTTCATACTTGCCGAGCATTTTCTCGACCTGAACGGGATAATATGCGAAAAGCTCGGTCGCCGTGTCGATGCCGGTCAGGCCGCCGCCAATCACAACAGCAGGAAGGCGAACCTGCAGATTCGAGAGCGTATCTTTCTTAAATGCACCGGTTAGCTGCAACGCCATGAGGAAATCGGACGCTTGACGAATCCCGCGAATGAGGTTGTTCTTCATCGGAACGATCGTCGGCCGCCCGGCTCCGGTCGCGATCGCGATGTGGTCAAAGCCAAGTTCCCAAGCGTCCTCGATCGTCAGCGTTCCGCCAAATCGGATGCCGCCGTACGGTCGGAAACGCTTGCGGCGCGTCAGCATGAGCTGGATCATCGTCAGAAAATTCTTGTCCCAACGCACGGTGATGCCGTATTCCGAAACGCCGCCGAATCCGGAGAGAATGCGTTCGTCAAGGTTTTCAGTTATCTCACCGATGTCCTTGATCGGTTTTGGACACGATTTGCCGTGGTTGCCGGTCCAGTCGGTCGGCAGTGGTTCGATCTTGAGCCCGTCGATGCCGATAACGCCGAAGCCTTCGTTCAAAAGGTAATGTGCCAGCGTGTACCCTGCGGGTCCGAGGCCGACGACCATAACGTTTTTGCCGTTGTAGGGCAGCGTGTGCGGACGTTTGGCGTTGAGCGGATTCCAGCGTGTTAGGAGGCTGTAGATCTCAAAACCGTATGGCAGATTGAGTACGTCCGTCAACGAAGCGGTCTCAGCAAGCGGTATATTTACGGGCTCCTGCTTTTGAAATATGCAGCCCTTCATGCAGTCGTTGCAGATGCGGTGGCCCGTGCCGGCACACATCGGATTGTCGATCGTGACGAGAGCCAGCGAACCGATCGCGTCGCCCTGCTTTTTGAGCAGATGCATCTCGGAGATGCGTTCGTCGAGCGGACAGCCCTCGGTCTTGATACCAAGAGGATTGCGATGAGTTGATCCGTCTTTTTCGTGCAGACCGGTCCGGCACGCGTCCTTTTCACGCTCATGACAGATCATGCAGTAATCGATCTCGTAGAGAGCGTCGCGCATTGTGCCGCGGTCGTCCGTCAGTTTGAAACCGTCTCGCTTACGCAAAATATCTTCGCCGCCACGCATGATGTTATGCAACTGCGGCTCGGGATGGATCAGGTGGACGAGATTTTGATAATCGAGCGCGTGCGGGACCTTAAAGCTGTACCATTTTTTCGATTTGCTGGCGAAAGCCGCTGCTGCCCATGCTTCGATAACGCGGAGAGCGGCCTTGACCGTGAGCAGATCGCCGACGGCGTTTTCCTCGATCACATACTGCGAAAATAGCTGGCCAAAAGCCTCGTCTTTGAGCTTTTCATACGCCGCCGTCACCTTCTGAACGGTCGCGGCAACCGTCTCGTCAGCCTCGTGGATCTCTCCGCCATCGCTCGAGACATTCGTAAATGCTTCTTCTGCATCGAGCAGGCGGCAGGTCATCTCTGCGATAGAAAGCTCTTCGTCGTGAATTATCGTGTCGTCAAAGGCAGCGTTGCGGAGATGGGTAACCGCTGTCCAGAGCTGCGATTCGTTAAGTTCGGCGAGTTGGTCAGGTTTGTATTTTTTACTTGCACGGCGTTGGACAAAGAACTTGAATTTCCAAACAGGATTCTGCGTTAGGATATTTCGTAAAAGCTCGCCTTTTTCGCGTTCGATATGAAATAGCCTGCCGACGAAATCGGACAGGAACGGAGCGGCATCGGTCAGGATCTTAGATTCGACCTTTCTCTCAAAGCCTTCGCCTCTTGCGGCGATGTATTTGGAAAGTGCGGTGTGCAGAACCGGTTCTTTCTCGGCGACCTCACCATAAAACCGTTCGGCCAATTCTTTCAATTTTAGTGCATCAAAGAGGTCCGAAAACCGAAATCCCTCGATACCGAGTTCGAGATCGTATTCTGCTGCTGTCGTACTGCTATTCACACTGACTGTCATATCTGTTAACAAATCCGCATTTTCGAGTGCAGAGTGTAATTGAATAATATAACATTTGCGCGTGACGGCTAACAAAACACGTGCTTTACCGACTGCCGTTGATCCGCCCGTTTACAGCCCGGAATAGGCGTAAATGTCAAAAATACTAGTGAAAAAAGGTGCTGAATGTGGTATAAAGCAAGTTCGTCCTTAGCGCGCTTCGGATAAGGCGGTCGATTAGATTTTTCTAGCAGTATGGAACAAGATCAGAGGCTGACACCGCTCCCGCGTGTTGCCGAAATTCAGGCAAATCACGGAGAATATCCGGCTGGATACTCCGGCTTCTACGATGATGAATCATTGGCGAGCAAGCGTTCGCTCAAGCAGTATTTTAATGTCGTTTATAAAAGGCTGCCTATTATTGCCGCTATAGCTTTGATCGTGACCGCTGCTGTATCGTTCTATTCATTCCGCCAACCGTCGATCTATGCCGCCCAGACGGAGTTGATCATCGAACCGCGCAAGCCCGAGGTCACCAAGAAAGACGCCATCAACATCAATTTCGGGAACGACCAGGATTATTACAATACCCAGCTTCAACTATTACAGCGTCCGGACCTGTTGAAAAAGGTAGTGGTCGCGCTGAATCTTCAATACGAACCAAACCTCTTTGGCGAAGAGAACCAAGGAATAATGGGTAGTATTCGCTCGCTGTTCGGCGGAGGCACTCGATCACCTGCTGAGAATACTTTGCCTGTTGTTAACGAAGTATCGACAGTAAACGGCGATCAGCAAAAGATCCAACTCACACCCGAGGAAGATGCTCGTGCCGCCAAATATGCCGCCAGACTGGGCGGCGGCCTAAAGGTCGACCGGCTCGAAAATACCAATCTTGTTCAGATCACTGTCTCCAGCTCAATACCTGCTCTTTCGGCAAAATTTTCCGACAAGCTGGCGGAGATGTTCATGGAGGAAAATGCCGATCGTGAACTTGAAGGTGCTAAGGCGGCCTTCGATGAATTGACAAAATCGATCGATGCACTAAAGGTCACGATCGCAAAACAGCAAAGCGATCAAATGCAGGATCAGCAAGATAGCGGCCTGCCGCTGCAGGAAAAAGGCGGGGATCTTAGGGCGGCTAATTTAGCAACCCTGCAGAACCAATACAATACCGCCCACGACGAGACCGGCAAGATACAGGCTCAATACAACGCAGCGGTAAGTGCTGCACAGAGCGGCGACGTCTTGTCAGTGGCGCCTGACAATAAGGCGATCCTCGAAGCTCGCAGTCAAAATCTCAGGCGTCAGGCCGAATTTGATAAGCGGATCGAAGATATCGAACGCAAGATAAACGAGGCGAAGGAGAATAGAGAGAAGCTGCTTTCGAAATATACCGAGGAATATCGAGAAGTGATCGCGGTCACCGCCCAGATCAACGAACTTGAAAAGCAGAGATCCAGATTAAACGTTGATGTTGCCGCCAAGATAAAATCAGAAGCTGAAAAGCTCGAAAAGAATGCTCAACGCGAGGTCCTGACGAGTCTCAGGTCACAGCTCGGAGCTGCACAACAACGTGAAGAGCGAGCAAGGATAGCTTACGCACAGGCGGCAGCTCAGGCCAATGTCGAAGGCCAGGCGGAAACCCGCCTTACGACGCTAAAACGCGAGATCGAGACGAATCGTAATTTGCTTGACACTTATACTCAACGGCAAAAGGAACAGGAACTTGCCATTACGGGCGGCAGGCCTAACAATATCAAGATCTCAAATCGGGCTTCTGTTCCGGGCGCGCCGGTCGGGCCCCAGCGGCTCCGAAACATTATTGTTGCCCTGCTAGTCTCACTTGCGTTCGGCATTGGACTTGCCTTCCTGATGGATTATCTCGACGATTCTGTGCGGACTTCCGACGATGTGAGCCGTCATCTGGGCTTGCCGACGTTGGCCTTGATCCCGCATCATTCGTTCAGCGATAAACGTGCACTTGGCTTGGCCCTCAAGAATGGGAACGGGGATGGCAACCTTTCGCCCTCGGCCCTGGTCGCGATCGACGAGCGCAATTCGCCGATGGCCGAGGCATACAGGCATTTGCGGACATCTTTGTTATTCTCTTCGGCGGGTAAACCGCCGCAGACGATCCTTGTTACGTCGTCACAGCCTTCGGAAGGCAAAACGACAACTGCGATCAATACCGCGATCACTCTCGCGCAGGGCGATGCCGACGTGATCATTATCGACTGCGACCTTCGGCGGCCCCGTCTGCACAGTCACTTTGGACTTGCCAATACTCATGGTCTGACAAATTACTTGTCGGGCGAAAAATCGACCGACAGTCTCATCAAGACGTCTTCTATGTTGCCGCGTCTAAAGATCATCACCAGCGGTCCGATACCGCCAAATCCGGCCGAACTGCTAAGTTCGCAGGAAATGAAGAACCTTCTGCAGTTCCTTCGCGGCAGGTTCAAACACGTGATCATCGATTCGCCTCCGGCACTTTCGTTCACTGACGCGGCTATTCTGTCGACTGTCGTAGACGGCGTGGTCCTGGTGGCTATGGCCGGCAAGAGCTCGATCCATCTGATGCGGCAGTTCAAACTCCGGCTCAGTAACATCGGTGCGCGAATTTACGGTGTTGTACTCAACGGGGTCAGGTCCGGTTCGATGGATTATGACTACTATGGTACAGGCTACTACGACTATTACCATCGGAGCGAGGCGGATGAATCAACACCTTTAATGGAAGAGGTCAAATCATCGCACGATACCCGGTCCTGATCTTGGGGAAAGATCAAAAACAAAAATGCAAGAGTCGTAATATGGGGACTCTTGCTTTTTATTTGTTGGTTTCACGTTTCAGGAACTCACGCAGTGCATCTTCCCAATATTGCAGTTCAGGCAGTCCGGAGATTTCGGTGTTTTTGAGCCGTGAATTCATAGGCCGCGGAGCCGGGCGTTTCAGGTCATCGTTATTTACGGGTTCGAGCAGATCTGTGCTAAATCCGCCTATCTCACATAATTTTTCAGCAAACCCAAAATAGCTCGTACCGTCTCCGGAATTTGTCACGTGGAATATGCCGGTTAGCTCGTTTGACGCCATGTCGCGCAATCGTTTGGCAAGATCGACCGCAAAGGTCGGCGTTCCGAAGCTGTCTCTGATCGCCTTAATCCGTTTTCCGTCGCCGAGCAGACGGTGCATCACGCTTAGGAAATTTGTTCCGCCGTGGCCATAGATCCAGCCCGAACGAACGATGATCGAATTCGGATTCGCTGCTGCCGCTCGCTTTTCCCCTTCGAGTTTAGATTTGGCATAAACGCTTTGCGGATCGGGCGTATCAGCCGAGGTGTATGAGCCTTCCTTTTTGCCGTCAAAGACGTAATCTGTCGAGATCGTGACAAAAACGGCACCGAATTTGTCACAGGCTGAGGCCAGATTTTCTACACCATCGGCATTTGCACGGTACGAAAGTTCGGCATAGGTTTCGGCTCCGTCGACGTCGGTGTAGGCGGCACAATTGAGAACAATTTCCGGCCGTGACTTTGCGAATGCAATGTCGACCGCCGAACGATCGGAGATATCAAGTTCTTGCCTGGTTAAGGCCATGACATCATCGCCGATCGACCGGCAATATTCGATCGCGGCACGGGCGACCATTCCGTTGGCACCGGTAATAAGTGTTCTCATTATTTAACCTATGCTCGCACCATACATTTTCCGGTAATATTCGCGATATTCGCCGCTGCGTATATTCTCGACCCACGTGCGGTTTTCGCGGTACCAATTGATCGTTGCGGCGAGGCCGTCGGCCCACGTTGTGGCAGGCTTCCAGCCGAGTTCTGTCTCGGCCTTTGTCGGGTCGATGGCGTAACGGCGGTCGTGGCCGAGGCGGTCGGTTACGTAAGTGATCAGATCGTGCGGTTTGCCGACGGCGTCGAGGATCGCTTTGACGACATCGATATTATATTGCTCATTTCGGGCGCCGATATTGTACGCTTCGCCGGAACGGCCTTTTTTGTACGCGCGCCAAATGGCGTCGCAATGGTCGTCGACAAAGATCCAGTCACGTACATTCTTGCCGTCGCCGTAGACTGGGAGCGGAAGGTCGTTCATCGCGTTGGCGAGCATCAGCGGAATCAGCTTTTCGGGAAACTGCCGCGGGCCGTAATTGTTGCCGCAGCGTGTAATGACGGCGTCGACGCCGTGTGTTTCCTGTGCTGCACGGACCACGAATTCAGCCGCGGCCTTTGACGCGGCGTAGGGCGAATTGGGCTGAAGCGGTGAGCTTTCAGTGAAAAAATCGTCGCTGTCGTCCGGCAAACTGCCCATGACCTCGTCGGTCGAGATCTGGACGAATCGCCGAACGCCCTTCTCTCGGGCTGCATCGAGCAGAACCTGTGTGCCTATTATATTTGTTCGCAAGAACTCGTCAGCAGAGTGGATGCTGCGGTCCACATGCGACTCGGCTGCGAAATTAAAGACCGCGTCACATTCCGCCGGCAGCGCTTCAAGTACTGCTTCACGGTCGCAAATGTCGCCTTTGATAAACGTGTGGCGTTCGCCGCTGATCCCGGCGAGATTCTCCAGATTGCCGGCATACGTGAGAGCGTCGTAGTTGATGATCGAAACGTCCGGCTCGCGTGCCAACACCTGGCGAACAAAAGCCGACCCAATAAATCCGGCACCGCCGGTCATGAAGATCTTTGTCATTGTCTACTTGTCTAATAGCCTCATCTGCTTGAGCAGGATGTCGGCATATTTCTGTGGAGTGTTGATATTTTTTAGGACGATCTTGCCGCCTTGCTCACTGGCGTTGTCGACGACGAGGTCGCCGAAGCCGAGCAGCCGCTGCATTATTGAGGTCGTGACGGTCACGTCCTGAATACGGCGGATAGGGATATTTTGCGTCGTCCGGGCGATGAAGCCGGAATCTATCTCGATCTTGGTGTCGGTGAGCGTGTAGCGCACCAGTCGCTGTTTAATATGGAAATACGCAGGCACCAAAAAGAAGCACAGACCGATCAGCACCCAAGCGATCGCTGTGATCGATGTAAGTAAACTAAAAAGAGCAACGAAAAGGATCGCCGCGATCGCTGCGACCACATAGCCGGCCTTTACAAACATCAGCGTCGGCGAGATCGAAAAGATCTCGGGTTCGTCGCCAACCGACGCTACTCTTGATTCGACGTTAGCACGCAGATCCTCGACCGGCTCGGCGACGGAATCGCGAACCGAAACACGCGTTTCGATCTCATGCTCGATCGCCACGCCGCATTTTCTGCAAAACACCGCCGTCTCCGAATTGTCCGCTCCGCATTTGTCGCAATACATATTATTTATTGAGCAATAATACCGCAGTTCGCGGATTGAAACAAAAAAACGCGGCCAACGCCTGTTGGCCGCATGTCTTTAAGACTAGTGGAGAAGAGACTAACTCTTACGCTAGGTGAAAGCTCGTCAAAAATTATTCGTTGACCAGTCGCATCCGTCCGTCTGCCAGCCGGATAGCAACAGTATTTGGTTCATAAATGCTGAGCGGCTTTGACTCTTTCTGCTCCAGCTTCGCGGCTGTCGTGTTGCTGACCCGTTTTACCTGACGGGCATACGAAGGATTTGAGATCGTACTGTAACGGGCTGAAATGCGGCGAACGTACTCACGGGTTTCGTTATACGGCGGTATGGAATATCCGTATTTCATTACGGCACCTTCGCCGGCATTGTATCCGGCCAGAGCCAGATTGACGTCTTGTCCAAACATATCCAGCAGCATGCGCATATATTTCACGCCGCCTTCGATATTTTGTTTTGGTTCATATATATTTGTTACGCCCAGTCGCCGGGCCGTTGCGGGCATCAACTGCATTAGGCCGCTCGCACCCTTGTATGAGGTCGCCCTGAGCTTAAACGACGACTCCTGATGCATCTGTGCGTAGATGAGCAATGGATCGATGTTGTATCGCCGGCTCGAATCGACGATGTATGAGTCGATCGTCATGTCGCCGGTCGTAAAGCCCTTCATTCCGGCGCTGGTGCCCATCCGAAGGGTTTCACGGGCGTATGACTCGTCGGGCCTTGCGAAACTCTCGTTTAGATTCTGGCGTGCCTGGGTCTTACCGGTCTTTTTGACCAATTTCTTGTTGGTAGTTGTGTTCTTAGCCGTTGCCGCCGCAGCTACTGGCGGACGGAAAACCTGAACACCGCGGGACGTGTCAAAATTGTCAAAGAACCGGGGGCGATCCTGTGAAAAAGTGGGAATGCTGAGGAAGCATAAACAGGCGAGAATCAGGTATGATCTTTTCATTGGTAGGGTTCTGAAAGAGGGTGTCGGAACGATCTAGCGGGGCCGTCGCCGGCTGCCATGTCGTCTACTTATATAAAAATGCACAAGATGCACTAGTTTCCACAAAATACAATAATATTTAACATTGTTATTTCTATATTGACGGTTGGTTGTTCGTCGTTGATTGCAAACGAGATTTTCGTTAATTGTTCCTACGTAAATACAACCAACAACGACGAGCCAACCACCACCAAATTCTTGTGATAATCTATTTGTGTAATGCTCTACGTCTCGCAAATTTTGAATCGGCCGATCTTTGATGCGCGCAATGAAAAGATCGCGGTCATCGCCGACGTGCTCGTCCGTTATGGGCGTGAGGAGCATCCGCCCGTGATCGGGCTTGTCGCCCGTTACCGGCGACGAAATTTCTTTATGCCGCGGCGTGATATTTCAGAGCTTGGGCTGCACGGAGCGAAGATGAGCTCGGCGATCCTCGACCTGAGCCCATTTGTCCGGCGAGATGGTGAAGTGCTACTTGGAAAGGATGTTCTCGATAATCAGTTGATCGATGTCGACGGTAAACGCGTCGTGCGTGTAAACGATGTTCAGCTGATCGAGGCCGGCAATTTTTGGCGCGTTACCGGTGCTGATGTCAGTCTCCAGGGCTTTGTCCGGCGTCTGATGCCAAAGGGTTTCTACGGCAGCGGACGGCCCGTAGAAGTGATCGATTGGGCAGACGTCGGCTATCTTGCGACAGATACGACGACCGTCACGGTGCAGCTGAAATCTTCTAAAGATAAACTCTCGCGGCTGCACCCCGTTGAGATCGCGCAGCTTGCCGAATCGCTCTCGCCGATACACCGAACCGAGGTCGTCGAAAGCCTCGATGACGAGATCGCCGCCGACACATTGGAGGAAATGTCCACTGAGGCACAGGCACGAATTCTCGAAGACATGGACGAAGAACGCGCCGCCGACATTCTCGAAGAAATGTCGCCTGACGACGCCGTCGATGTGCTCGACGAGATGGACAATGAAAAGAGCGAGCAGCTTTTCAATTTGATGGAGGAAAATGAAAAAGCGGATGTGGCCGAGCTGATGGCGTTTGAAAACGACACTGCCGGCGGCCTGATGACGACGGAATTCATCGTATTTCCAAAAGACCTGACGGTCGGCGAAACTATCGCCCGCCTGCGCGAAATGGCGGAGACGCCGAACATGATCTATTACCTCTATGTGGTAGATGAGGAAGATTCGTGGAAGATCTGCGGCGTTATATCGTTACGTTCACTGATACTCGCAAATCCGACTTTCAAATTATCAGAAGTAATGAGGACGGAGTTTCGCTTCGCACACCCGTCGGAACCTGCCGAAGAGGTCGCCCAGACCATCTCAGAGTACAACCTGCTCGCCCTGCCCGTGATCGACGACGAAGGCGACATCGCCGGTATCGTCACCGTCGATGACGCGATGGAAATACTGCTCCCAAGAAATTTACAGCGCCGATTGCCGCGGCTGTTCGGTTAACGAATCGAACAGTTTCACGTCTTTTTTACAGGGCTCGACGCTGTGATCTCAAATCGTCACGGCTTAGTGCCGCCGGTAATGTTACAGGCGTCAGCCTCGGGTATGCAGACATCACCGCATTGTTTCGTTCCGGACGTACAGTTGCCCGACCGCATTGCGCTGTTCGCGGCCGGCGGCGTGTCTAAAAAATCCTGGACATTGATCATCCTTACGCACGAGGTATTTGCGAAGTTGCGGATCCTCTCGAAGTCCTTTTTGTTATCAGCCCACCCGACGAATTTGACCACAAAGTTGGTCGAAGTTACGTTTATGTGCGAAGCCTGAGGAGCAAGGGTCGTATTCGCCTTGATCTTATCGTAGATGTCGGCGACGATATCGTTATCACTGACGTTCTCACACTGCGCGAACGCGGGGCTTGCCGCGGCACAGATCGTTAGAATGAACACAAATACACTGAGCGAGATATATATCCGCAATTTTCGTTTTTCGATCATTTCTTCTCCTAAGTTCAGTCAATGTTTGTCATCATCGATAACAAACTAAAACGTGACTGTTTGCCAAATACGATGGCGTTTCCGTCCGGCTGCCACGAAAGCCTCGAGTAATATAGGCTCGAATCGTTATTGCCTGTCAAGCGTCTAGGTTCGCCGCCGATAGCCGGGATCAACCAGATATCATCCTTGCTGTTATTTCGAGCGGCATATCCAATATATTTCCGGTCGGGAGATAGAAAGATATTATAAAAATATGCATTCTTGACGCCGGTGATAATACTCGCCTTTCCGGTTCCAACGTCGACCTTTTTCAACGCAGTTTCCGGGGGAAGGCCGCTTTGTACTTCTGATTCGGCAATGATAAGTCCGTTTTCTTCCGCAGTCCACCCGATAAGGCGGAAAATTGTTTCAGCTGCGAAGACCTCGGTGACCTTTTTCGAAGCCAAGTCCACGATGCTCAAACCGCGGATCGTCCTGGAATTTTCGTTGACACTCTTCTTTTGAGTGAAAAACGCGAGCCTCCTGCCGTCTGACGACCAGATCGGGCAATAATATGAAATATCAGTGCCGAGATTCTCAGTGACCGGCGTGTCCGAATTATCTGACACTGACACGGTCCAAATATTTGCTGCACCGTTTCTACTCGACACGTAGGCGATCTTCGAACCGTCCGGCGACCACGCGAAGGCGTTTGACTGTATATGATTGTAGGGCGACACGGAATAGCCGATCGCGGGAATGCCGCCTGAGGTCAATCTCTGTTCCCCGCCGCCGTTGGGATTTACGGTCATCAATTCGACCGAATCATCGACTCTGCGCATGAAGGCGATGGAGGACCCGTTTGGCGACCAAGCGGTCAGGAATCCGTGCTCGGCCAACGGTGTCGGCCGATCGTCGCGGGCCTTCAATGATTTGACGAGTATCGAACTGTTGAACAGATTATTGCCGCGGCTGAGATTTCGGGCCGACTGAAAGGCCACGCGTTCGCCATCCGGTGAGATCGAGGGCCAGAGTTCCGAATTCACACTTCGTGAGACAGGCGTTTCCTGCGAATCAGCTAAATTCACCCGCCAGATAGCCGATTCCTCTTTGGCCGAACTTATCATGAGCGAGCGTCCGTCAGCAGTCGCGTCCACGACAATGTTGTCCGAATAGTTCGCAGTTAGCTGAACTGGTGCGGACGACGTTCTGACCATGAACACCTGATATACGCCATCCGTTGCCGCACTATAAAAGAACTGGCCCATCTCAGCATTCCAGGCGACACCGGTGATCTCGCCCGCACTTTCGGCGACTTTTTTCGGAGCAGTATTTTCTGCGTCGGCGCTGAAGATCAGCCATTTGGCATCTTTTTGAACAACGTAGGCAATAGATCTTTCGTCAGCCGAAATGGTGACCCAGTCCACCTTTCCTATCGACGGATCGAACGTCGTCACCTTCTGCGACGAGCCGTTCGCGATTTCCATTGCGTGGAGATCACCTTTCGATTGGTAGTATATCTTTCCGCTTGCTGCCCAGCGTCGGAGCTCAAAACTGCCATCACTGACCGGGCCCACCGATTTGGGCGTTCCGCCGAGAGCGGAAACGCGCCAAATACCGGTGGCATTGGTCTTTCCGTCGGGGATGTTTCCTTTTTGCGAGAAGAATGCAATTTCGTCACCCTTTGGCGACCAGATCGGGTCTTTGTTCGAGAAATTGTCATTTGTTACCTGAATAGCTTCGGTCGAGGCATACTGCGTGACCCAAATGTTCTTGCTGCCTGATTTGGTGGATGAAAAGGCGATCATCTTGCCATCGGGCGAAAATGCTGCGTTTCCAAAAAGTTCGCCGGGAGCACTCGACCAATTCGCTATTTCGACCGACTTAAATGTACCGGCGACGCCTGCTGGGCCGCGAGATCCAAATCGAAAATACCAGGCTGCCCCGATCACAACAGCTGCCACAAGTACAAACAGAATTGCATGAAGCAATGTGAAACGGCGGGTCGTCGAAATGCTTTCTGTGAGCGACGGGCGCACCTCGCGAGTACCGGCGTCAGCTGCGGGCGTCAATTGGCCTGCGGTCTTACTCAGTTTTGCTTCAAATTTGAGTTCGTCGAGGAGGTCTTCGAGGTCGATCTCGAGATCCTTATCATGCTGGTAGCGATGGTTGACGTCCTTTCTCAGCGTCTTATCGACGATCCGTTCGAGCTGCCGCGGAAATGTCGGCGCGTAATGCCGCAGCGGCGGCGGGTCGTCTTTTAAGATCGAACTTATTACATCCATCTGGCTGTCGCCCGCAAACGGAGCTTTGCCTGTGAACAGCTCATACATGACGATGCCGAGGCTGAAGATGTCGCTGCGGGCGTCGAGCTCCATGCCGCGTGCCTGTTCGGGCGACATGTAGGCAACGGTTCCCATTATGAGTCCGGGCTGTGTATTGAATTGTGCCCTGGTCGCATCCTCAGGCGAGGCGGTAGCGGCGGATCTTTCGGTCAATTTCGCAAGGCCGAAATCAAGAACCTTTACGAGGCCATCCTCGCGAACCATAATGTTCTCAGGTTTTATGTCACGATGAACGATGCCGGCCAAATGAGCCGCACCCAAGGCGGCAGATACCTGCAATGCGATTCGAAGAGCTTCGTTCACGCTCATCGTGCCGGAGCGCATTAGTTCACGTAGCGTTTTGCCCTTTATTAGTTCCGTCGCAATGTATTGCGCTCCGTCGAATGTTCCGATCTCGAAGACGGTTAGAATATTCGGATGATTGAGTGCGGACGCAGCTTTTGCTTCACGAACAAAGCGTTGGACACGGTCTTCGTCGTTAGCAACCTCGGCAAGCAGAACCTTTAGAGCAACTTGGCGTTCAAGCGTTGTATCATTTGCCAGATACACCTCGCCCATGCCGCCTTCGCCGATCTTTGAAACGATGCGGTAATTGCTAAGCGAGCCCCCGATCTCTATCTCTCCGGCCATATTGTTAATAACTTAAAATAACGGTGTTTCAAGTTACCATAGATCTCGCTTTCGTAGGAATCGAAACTCGCCGACTTTGCAAGGGTCACGTTAGCGTGTTGTCGCTCTTCGTCGGATCAATTAAGCGCCAAATTGTTTGAGGTGGTGGTCGATGTGCTTGTAGGCGATGACGGACCATTCTTTTGCGCTCATTTTGCCAAAGAATGGATGATCGAGGCATTTGCGGTCGGTTGGCAGCGTGGCGAGCTTTTCGATCGAGGTGTAAAGCAGCTCTCTGTCGATATCAAATCCGAGCGGCGGACGGCCCTTTTCTTGTTGGTTCATTTCGGGAGAGACCTTTACCTCTTTCGGCATCGGCAGCACGTACAAGATAAGTGGCTTAATGATAGTTCTGCCTATAAATGTGCTGCGGTCGGGAACGCTTGCCTCGAAAGGCAATTCGCCGGCTTGTACAAGGTGCGACATCATTTGTTCGGCGGTCATTTTGCCCCAAACCGGCGTTTCCCGGCCGGACAATTTACTAAGGCGATCGATCAATTGTTGCCGATCGGCGGAGTTTCGGATCGTTTTCATAATTTGGCTTTTACGTAAGTAATTTTTGCTTCATCTCCAATTCGTAAACGACTAATCAAATGGATTCAACCAACGAGGCGGATCAAAACGAGGAATCGCGATCACCCGATCAATACATTTCTCTTCTCTCGCCTGGTGCATCAAAGTCAATAGTCCAGATATTGGCCGGTGAAACTGCGGCGGTATGTTTATCGTAGAATAACAAAACTTGAAGCGCGCTGAGAAGGGCTGTTAAGATGTCGGAAGTTCACACATATTTTTCGGAGGTAAATTGATTATGAAGCGATCATTGTTCGTAGTAACTCTGTTGGCGGCGTTTTGTTTCGCCGCGAGTGCTCAGGGCATCGCTGTTGGCGGTGCTGTAGAGAATTTTTCACTTTCAAATATCGACGGCAAGACCGTGAGCCTCAATGAAATGAAAGGCAAGAACGGTGCGGTGATCGTATTCGTTTCGTCGCAGTGCCCGGTCGTTAAGCTCTACAACGAGAGGATGAACCAGATCGCGGCTGACTATGCAGCAAAGGGCATCACGTTCATTGGCATCAATTCCAATGCGACCGAAATGGACAAAGCTGCCGCCAAGCCGCTCGATTGGGTAAGAGCTCATATAAACGAGACGTACAAATTTCCCGTTCTCTTTGACAAGGGTAACGTTCTGGCTGACAAGCTCGGAGCGTCGGTCACGCCGGAGGCATACTATCTCGACGCGAATAATGTGCTGCTCTATCATGGAGCGATCGACAATGACCGTTCCGGTGAAAATATTACGGAGACGTATTTGCGTACGGCATTTGACAGCTCATTAGGCGGCAAAAAGATCGAACGTGTCAGGGCAAATGCATTTGGCTGCACGATCAAGCGTGCGGCAGCCGCAGATACAAAATGAGATCATCAATATTCAGATCAGGTGCGTTTCCGTGCCTGATCTTTATTTGCGCATTGGCTGCTAGCGCCGCCGCACAGGTGACAGGTGCGACCACGGCCGTCCCGAAACGCATCGAACAGATCGATACCGCTAGACTCGAAACTCTGCTGAGGCCGAACGGCAAGCCGCTGCTGATCAATTTTTGGGCGACATGGTGCGATCCGTGCCGCGAAGAATTTCCCGATCTGGTAAAGCTCGACGCGGAATATAAGGGAAAGCTCGACGTGATAACGATCTCGCTTGACGAACTTGCCGAGATCGATCGTGACGTACCGAAGTTCCTTGCCTCGGTCAAATCGGAAATGCCTGCATATTTGCTCAAAACCGCAGATGATGATGCGGCGATCAGGCTTGTGTCAAAGGACTGGTCCGGCAACCTGCCGTTTACAATGCTTGTTGATGTGAAGGGTGTCACCACTTATCAACGGAACGGCAAGTTTCGATACGAAACGTTGAAAGAGAACATTGCCCGAACCCTCGGCGAGCCGCCGTCAGGGTTTGGCATCATAAACGTGATCGAATTAGTCAAGGTCGTGGGCGGCAATCGTGACGAGGCGCGTTATTTCTACGAAAATAATTGGCGCGTTTATCGTGAGGCTGCCGTAAAACGCGGCGCCATCGATTCGTTCGAGTATATTGAGACGGCGTCGAAGGATGCGGCGTTCGACATTATCCTGATCACGCGTTACGCAAACGAAGAACAATACAGGAACAGCGAAAAGGCTTTCGAGCCGATATTGAAAGAATTGCGCCCCAAAGGGCCGCTGCTCAAGGGAACGATCGAGCCCGATTCATTTCGTCAGATCGTGCATTCGTACGTCAGCAAGACGGTATTTCGATCAGTAAAATAGGAGATCTATGTTTAGAACTATCGAGGATTTCAGGACGGCTTGGGACTATGAGGCCGAAATGACGGGTAAGGCACTGCTTAACCTGACCGATGAGTCGCTCGGACAAAAAGTGACGGAAGATGGGCGCACGCTTGGCTTTGTCGGCTGGCATTTGGCATTGACGCTTGGCGAAATGCTGGGGAAAGTCGGACTGACGATCGACGCCCCGGCGGAGGATGCTGAATGCCCGACGAGTGCGGCCGAGATCGCCCGTTTATACGGCATCGGCGGAAAGTCGGTAGGTGATGAGGTATCGAATAATTGGACGGCCGAAACGCTATTGATCGAGGACGATATGTACGGCGAAACATGGTCGCGCGGCATGACGCTGTTCTATCTGATCGCCCATCAAACCCATCATCGGGGCCAAATGACGGTGCTGATGCGTCAAGCCGGGCTTCGCGTTCCGGGCATCTACGGCCCGGCCAAAGAAGAGTGGGCCGCGTTCGGCGCACCGGCGGCTCCGTGATCCGCATTTCGATATATGTTTTACAGAGAGTTTTTGCCCTCGGATTTGATAATCATATCCGAAGCGCATAAACTCTTTTGTTTATTTCAAGTGACTTTTTTCGCTCTTATTAAACAATGACGAGTATTACCGCACAGATAGTTGAACAGCACGGACTAAAGCCAGACGAGTACGAAAAGATCAAACAGTTGATGGGCCGCGAGCCGAATATCACAGAGCTCGGTGTGTTTAGCGTGATGTGGTCGGAGCATTGCTCGTACAAATCTTCGCGGGTGCATCTCAAGCGTCTGCCGGTAACCGGCCCGCGTGTCATTGTGCCGCCGGGTGAGAATGCAGGTGTATTGGATATCGGCGATGATTGGTGCGTGGCGTTCAAGGTCGAGTCGCACAATCACCCGAGTTTTATCGAGCCTTTTCAGGGAGCGGCGACGGGCGTCGGCGGTATTTTGCGCGATGTATTTACGATGGGTGCGAGGCCGATCGCGGCGATGAACTCGCTTCGTTTTGGGCCGCTCAACGATTCTCAGAACGGCGCCCGAAACAGGTCAATTCTGAAAGGCTGTGTCGAAGGTATCGGGCATTACGGCAATTGCTTTGGCGTGCCGACGGTCGGCGGTGAGGTCGTCTTCGATGAATCGTACAGCCTCAATCCGCTGGTCAACGCTTTCGCTCTCGGCATCGTCCGCAAGGATCAGATCTTTTTCGGGAAGGCCGAAGGCATAGGAAATCCGGTACTTTACGCAGGTGCGAAAACGGGACGCGACGGCATTCACGGAGCCACAATGGCATCGGCTGAATTCGATGACGAAGCACTCGAAAAGCGGCCCACCGTTCAGGTCGGTGATCCCTTTCTCGAAAAACTCTTGCTCGAAGCCTGCCTCGAAGCTATGAGATCAGGTGCGATCGAGGGCATCCAGGACATGGGGGCCGCCGGTTTAACGAGCTCATCCGTCGAGATGGCAGCTCGTGCTGGAAACGGCCTCGAACTCGATCTGACATTGGTTCCGCAGCGTGAGACCGGCATGACCGCCTACGAGATGCTCTTGAGCGAATCGCAGGAACGCATGCTTATCGTCGCACGAAAGGGTCGCGAAAAAGAGGTGGTCGAGATCTTTAACAAATGGGATCTTGACGCGGTGGTAATAGGCAAAGTAGTTGAAGGAGACCGTCTAAAGATCGTGCATAACGGTGTTCTCGAGGCCGATCTGCCCGTCCTGGCTTTGACCGATGAGGCCCCGAAATATGAAAGGCCGATGGCGGCGGCGAGACACGGAGACACCGAGACACGGGGACGCGGAGACGAAAACCGAAGACCGAAGACCCAAGACCTGACGGAAGCATTGAAAATGCTCCTGTCATCCTCAAACATCTGCTCAAAACGCTGGGTCTATGAACAGTACGATTCGATGGTGCGGACAAACACAGTCATTACTCCGGGGGCTGACGCGGCGGTGGTTCGCGTAAAGGAGACTCGCCGTGCGATCGCGATGTGCCTTGACGGCAACGGCAAATTTACCGCGATAGATCCGCGCGAAGGTGCGAAGCTAGCTGTCGCTGAGGCTGCCCGAAATGTGGTCTGCGTCGGTGCGAGGCCGATCGGTGTGACAAATTGTCTAAATTTCGCTTCGCCCGAGCGGCCCGAGGTGATGTGGAGTTTTTCCGAGGTCATCGATGGCATTTCCGAGGCATGCAATGCTTTTGAAACGCCTATAGTTTCCGGCAATGTTTCGTTCTACAACGAGACCGATGGCAAGGGAATCTTGCCGACGCCAACCATCGGGATGGTCGGCCTGATCGAAGATACACGCAAGATCATAACCCACGGTTTTAAGAATGACGGCGATATCATCGCCGTTCTCGGAGTGACAAAAGACGACCTCGCTGCCAGCGAATACGCGCAAACCATCCTCAACCACTCTACCGACGAACTCATCGCAAACGGCCAGATGCCGACGGTCGATCTCGTTCAGGAACGACTCGTCCAGGACACGCTCCTAAAACTCGCCGACGAAATGCTCCTGAATTCGGCCCACGACTGCTCGGACGGCGGCCTCGCGGTCGCAATTGCCGAGAGCTGCTTTTCATCGCTCGGACGCCACGCGATCGGAGCTAATATTGAGCTTGCCGATAATGGCCTCACGGCCGAATCCCGACTATTTGGCGAATCGCCTTCCCGAATAGTGATCAGTTTTGCGGCCGAACATCTCGAAAACGTCGAAAAGATCGCATCCGATTGTCCGTTCGAAGTGATCGGCAGCGTCTCAGGAAAAGAGCTGCGAACAGCGATCGGCGGCGAGAATGAGATCGCACTTCCGGTGGGTGAACTAGAATTGATTTGGGCTGACCGGCTCAAAAACACTCTCGAAACATATTCGTGATCGGCTTCCTTCAGAAAAAATTCACGAAAACTTCATAAATCTCTAAGGATTTTTCCGCCTTTTTGGCAGTAACTTTGAAAGTGTCGAAACACCTTCAAATCGCTGACGAATTACGGAGATCCCGGATGAAACCTTTTGTTCGCATCGCAAATATTTCTAACTTTCTCGGTCTGGCTTTTTGTTTTCTATTGTTTGGTTTGGCTGCCGCCGTCGAATCGAGAGCGGCGACATTTACGGTCACCAACACTAATGACAGCGGGGCGGGCAGTCTGCGGCAGGCGATAACAGACGCAAACGCATCAGGAGCAACGGACCTGATCGTTTTCAACATTCCGGGCACAGGGGTTAAGAAGATCATGCCGCTGACAAACCTGCCGTTGGTCGCTGGCGCCACGACCATTGATGGAACGACCCAGCCGGGATGGGCGATTGGGAATTTGGTGATCGAGATCAGCGGCGAGAATAATACAGAGGCATCGCCGGTCGGGTTGCTCGTTATCAGTCAGAACGATCCGGACCCTAGCGTGATCCGCGGACTTGTCATCAATCGATTTGGCGACACAGGGATCCAGATCCAGGACTCGGAAAACGTGACCATCGAGGGCTGTTATATCGGCACGGATGCTAGCGGAAGTATCGATTACGGCAACAACCGCGGCGTCAGGTTGCTCGACACGGGAGCCGGTTTTGATCAGATCAATATCTTGGTGGGCGGCGACACGCCGGCGGAGCGCAATTTGATCTCGGGCAATGATTATCGCGGAATCGACGTCAAAAGCGGTACTGATATCGCCATCAAAGGAAATTACATCGGCACCGACGCGGGTGGTAGATACTCGGTCGAAAACGGGACGGGAATAAAGATCTTCGCCTCCGGAGTAACGATCGGCGGAACATCTCCGGCCGAGGGAAATGTGATCTCCGGAAATCTTTCCGGCCTAAGCATAGACATTCGCAACCATATTGTACAAAACAACTATATAGGCGTAGCGGCTGACGGCATCTCGCCGCTTGGCAATGCAAATGGCGGGTTGGGTTTAGTAAATTCAGATTTCGTTACGCGTGGCGGCTTTCAGATCACCAATAACATCATCGCCTACAACGGATTTAACCAGAGTAACGCCTACGACGTAGCCGGCATAGTGGCATTTGCGACCTTCCTGGACACCTTTAACAACCGGATCTC
>CAZVDM010000028.1:0-28984 GCA_964625555.1 uncultured Chloracidobacterium sp. | reverse complement strand
GACCGCACCACCATCACGCACCGATTTCACGTGTTCCATACGCAATAGCTGGTGGTCGCGAACGCTTTCGTCGATCTGCAGGATCTTGTAGGTTGATTCGCCTTCGTCCATTGCGTACTTGTTGACGCCGACGATAACCTGTTCGTTACGTTCGACCGCCTTTTGATATTGATAGGCTGACTCCTGAATTTCCCGCTGCGGGAATCCGGCTTCGACCGCCTCGACCATTCCACCGAAGCCATCGATCTTTTCAAAATAGTCCATACACCCGTCGATCATCTTTTGTGTGAGCGACTCGATAAACCAACTGCCGCCGAGCGGATCGACGGTATTTGCGACACCGGTTTCCTCAGCGATGATCTGCTGCGTTCGCAGTGCTATCAATGCGGCCGCGTCCGTCGGCAAAGCGAGAGCCTCGTCGTACGAATCAGTGTGCAGCGATTGCGTACCGCCGAGAACGCCTGCGAGGGCCTGTATAGCGACGCGGGCGATATTGTTGAGCGGCTGTTGAACCGTGAGCGAAACTCCCGCCGTCTGCGTATGAAATCGCATCTGCATGGTTCGCGGATTCTTAGCTCCAAATCGTTCCTTCATCGTACGTGCCCAAACCACGCGCGCCGCACGGTATTTGGCGATCTCTTCGAAGAAATCGTTGTGAGCATTAAAGAAAAACGAGATCCGCGGAACAAATTCGTCGACATCCATTCCGCGATCGACGCCGTACTGAACATATTCGACACCATCCCGCAGTGTGAACGCCAATTCCTGCAATGCCGTCGCACCTGCCTCTCGGATGTGATAGCCGCTGACTGAGATCGGGTTGTATTTAGGGACGTGTTTGGTCGTGTATTCGAATGTGTCTATGACCAGTTTCATCGCCGGTTTGATCGGGTAGATCCATTCTTTTTGAGCGATGTATTCCTTTAAAATGTCGTTCTGCAGTGTGCCTGAGATCTTCGTGAAATCGGCTTTCTGCTTCTCCGCGACGACCAGATACATCGCCAAGAAGATCGGTGCCGGTGCATTGATCGTTTGCGAGACCGTCACCTTATCAAGCGGAATGCCGTCAAATAGAACCTCAAAATCCGCAAGACTTGAGACCGCGACGCCGCATTTACCAACCTCGCCTTCGCTCAGCGGGGAATCGCAATCGAGGCCCATCAATGCCGGCAGATCGTACGCGACCGACAATCCCGTCTGGCCCTGGGCCATCAGATACTTGAATCGCCGATTAGTCTCCTCCGGCGACGAAAAACCCGCAAACTGCCGCATCGTCCACAGTTTTCCGCGATACCCCGTCGGGTGAATGCCGCGCTTGTAAGGAAATTCGCCCGGAAATCCAACGTCGCTGATATCTTCGGTATCTGCTTCGGTGTAAAGCCGGTCAACCGGTTCGAGGCTTACGCCTTCGAATGACGTTTTCCGTTCGGGTGATCGGGCAAGGACCGGGGCGAGTGTTTCGTTTTCCCAACGTTCTACCTCGGCCTGAGCGTCAGTTGCGGGCAATTTTACTTCTGTTGTATCCATTTAGTTATACGTTTATTAATTTATGTTCTTTCGACAGTTTAAGGCGATAAAGGCTTGGGTGCAAGACCGACTCAAACGTCAGCGAACAACAAAACAGATCACGAGCGATCGTCACATGAATAAGAATATCGTCATCGATTGCAAAGTGTTACGATGTCCGCATACAATTGGCGAATGGAAAAACGGCCGGCAATTGCGAACTTGATCGTTTTGTCGATCGCCGTATTTATATCGGCGTGCAGCGGACCCACCGGAAACAACGAGAACGCCATAAATAAGACGCCAAACTCATCTTCGAATCAGGCCAACGCTTCCGCCAAGACAAATGTCGAAGAGTTGGGCGTCCTGATCAATATCCCGTACGCAACCGAGGATATTGTTTGGAAAGAACTCGATTCAAATAAGAAGCTGATCGCCGTCTTTCGCCTTTCTCCTACCGATGCCGCAAAGCTCGTGACCGAGGCCGAAAAGGTCCGTCCCGCCCAGATCGTGACCATTTCACCCGAATCGTGGTATCCAGCCGAACTCATCGCCCAGAGTGCGATGAGCGGCGATGACACTCTGAGCGGAAGATCGTACGCGGCTAACGGATTTCTTCAGGAGCCCTACAAAACCGGCACGATCACGCGTGTCGACACGACAGATTTCTTTGTGTTGGAAGTCTCCGCCAAATGATCTTCAGATCTCCTCGTAGCGTTTGAGTTTCCGATAAAGTGTTGAGAGGTCGATACCCAGGATGTCGGCGGCACGAGCTTTATCCTCGTCCACGCTTGCAAGGACCTCGACCACATAACGGCGTTCGATCTCCTCGAGCGTAGGGCGAAAACTCACGGTATCCCGGCTTTCGAACGTTCCGCTAGCGGTTGATGCGATCTTTGGCGGTAGAACATCGGGCCCGATCTCGTCAGACGCTAGAATTCCGGCCCTTTCGACGGCATTTTCCAGCTCGCGAACGTTGCCGGGCCAATCGTAGTTGACCAGAGCAACCATCGCCTCCTTTGCGACATTTAACGGACCTTTCTCATTCCCGCGTCGGGCCTTTTCAGTGAAATGCCGCACCAACAGCGGGATGTCTTCACGACGATCTCGAAGCGGCGGCACCCTGATCTGGAGCACATCCAATCGATAAAAGAGGTCCTCGCGAAATCGACCTTCGGCAACTTCGGCCTCGAGATGCTTGTTTGTGGCGGCGATGATGCGGGCGTCATAAGGCTGAGAAACGGACGAACCTACCGGCGTCACCTCACGCTCCTGCAGCGCGCGCAGAAGTTTTACCTGTAAGACCTGAGGCATCTCACCGATCTCGTCGAGGAAAAGCGTTCCGCCCGCAGCTGATCGAAAAAGTCCCTTGCTGTCGCTAATGGCACCGGTAAATGCTCCCTTTGTATGCCCAAACAGCTCGCTTTCCAGCAGCGATTCGGGCAACGCCCCACAGTTCACCGCAAGGAACGGCCGGTCCGAGCGGCTGCTGTTAAAATGCAGCGAACGAGCGATCAGTTCCTTTCCGGTGCCGCTTTCGCCTTCGATCAGTACGCTGGCGTCTGTGTCCGCGACCTTGCTCACAAGATCGAAAACCTTCTGCATAGCGTCGCTTTTGCCAATGATCTCGGAGAAATTGTATTGCCTGTTGATCTCGCGCCGAAGCAGCCGGTTTTCATGAAATAGCTGCCGCTGAGTTGCGGCATTCTTTACAGTCTGGAGCAGGTCTTCGTTTACAAACGGTTTCGTAACGTAGTCGTAAGCACCTTTACGCAATGCTGCGACGGCGGTATCGACCGAGGAATATGCAGTCATGACGATGACGACAGCTTCGGCCTCCAGCGATTTGATCTGATCCAGAAACGCCAAACCGTCAGCGCCGGCCATTCTAATGTCAGTCAAGGTAACAGCGATCTCGTTGCGCGAAAATATCTCGAGGGCTGTCTCGGCACTGTCAGCGGTCAAAACTGAATAACCGGCATCAGTCAAAAGCTGACGCAATATCGATCGCATCAGCTCTTCGTCTTCGACCACGAGAATGTTCTGCTTCGTCATAAACTCAGGCGTCAAATGATAAAAATTAAGTCTATCATACCGTTTTATTGTTCATCGGCGTTCGTGTTAGCATCAAACTATCATCTTGTTGATACGATGCGGTTTACTAAGCTATTCACCCCAATATTGCTCGCTGTTTTGGTGCCCGTTGGGGTGTTATCGCAGCAGACGAATCCCGTCGAACGGCAGGTAGCAAATCCGATCA
Source organism: uncultured Chloracidobacterium sp. (assembly GCA_964625555.1). GTDB lineage: Bacteria > Acidobacteriota > Blastocatellia > Pyrinomonadales > Pyrinomonadaceae > OLB17. The sequence goes on along the minus strand of CAZVDM010000028.1, from coordinate 25,218 downwards.
CGGACACGCCGAACATTAACCCGATCTCACCGGAACGCAACATCGCTGCTCCAAAACCAAAGAAGAAACTGAGTATCGAACCCGAAGGCGGCGACGGCGATGTCGTGGTCTATTCCGACAAGCAGTCGGTATCAGGTGAGGCCGGAAAGCGCGTTGTTACTCACGAGGGGAATGTTGATGTTCGCTACGGCATATACCGGCTCCAGGCCGAAAAAGTAGTCATTTACGAAGCCGAGAATAAGATGGAGGCCACCGGCAGCGTCATCTTCGACCAGGGCGACGACCAGCGCATTACGGGAGCGAGTTCCGTTTGGAATTACAAAACGAAACAAGGCGTATTTATCGATTCGACGGGATTTACCAATCAAACGGACGACGGGACCGTGATCTATTTTACTGCCGAGCGAGTCGAAAAGACCGGCCCGAACGAGATCATCGTAACGAAAGGTGAATTTACCGCGTGTGACGAAGCGACCCCGAAATGGAGTTTCACCGCAAAAAAGGCGACGATCACGCTCAAAGATAAATTGAAGCTGCGAAATGCGAAATTCCGCATTAAGGGCGTACCTTTGCTGGTTGTTCCTTATGCGTCGGTTCCGATCAAGCAGCGTGACCGCAGCTCCGGATTTCTCACTCCAACAGTCGGTTATTCGCAGGTCAAGGGTTTTTCGCTTTCCGGCGCGTATTTCCTGACGCTTGGAAGATCGGCCGACGTGACGTTTCGAACGGATATTTACGCCTCGCGCGGTGTCGGTTATGGCCTCGACGTCAGAACTCGGGCAAATTCGCGTTCGTATTTCGATTTCGGCTTTTTTGCCGTAAAGGACCGAATTTTTGGTGCAAAGGCCGACGCCGAACATCCTGATCAAGGCGGTTCGATCGTCTACGCACAAGGCGTACACTATTTCTCCAATGGATTTACTGCGTCGGCGGACATAAGGCTGACGTCCAACCTGGCGTTTCGCCAGGTTTTCAGCGATGGGATTCAACAGATCATCTCGCCGATCGAGGTCTCGCAGGTCTATGTGAACAAGAGTTGGGACAACTATACGCTCAATTTTCTCGCCCGCTCACAGGTCATTTCGATCCCCAATGTCCGTGTCAAAACGCGCAATCTGCCGAGCGTGAGCTTTGAAAAACGTCCGTCCGCACTTTCGTTTCTGGACAATGTCTATTTTTCGTTCAAGACAAGCCTTGATGGCGTGTCCCGACGCGAAGAGGTAGATGATCGGACACTCTACACTCAAATGACAGGCGGCAATCCTACGATCACACCTGCTCTCGGCCAGCGGTTTGACGTATATCCGCAGTTCACGATACCGCTGCACACAAAATATTTCAATTTCACGGCCTCGGCCTCGGCACGAGTGACCTACTACTCTAATTCGTTCGACGACATGCGAAGGGTCGTAGGGCGTGACGTGATCAGAAAATACGGGCAGTTTGAGTTTGATGTTAGGCCGGTCGCATTGGCCCGTAATTTCTACGGCAAGAACAAGGCATTTAGGTTTCGACACGTTATCGAACCGTTCCTGACGTACCGGCTTGTCAAAGGGATAGATAATTTTGAAAAGATCATCCGCTTCGATTATGTCGACACTGCAACAAACACCAATGAGATCGAATACGGTGTCACCAACCGCTTTTACACCCGCCGATATGGCGAAGCTGTGACCGACGACGCACGCAAGGCCCTTGCCGAGCGAAGTGCAGGCGAACCGAACGCGCTTTCGATCCAGCCGTACGAGATCTTTAGCCTAACGGTCAGAGGGAAGTACTTTTTCGATAAATCATTTGGCGGGTCTCTTAATCCCGGACGGCGAAACCAGATCGAGGCGATGACCGCACTCAGTTTTTATACTTTCGGCGGCATACCGCGAAGATTTTCGCCGCTTAGTATCGACGCCACGTATCGCCCTCGGAAAACTGTTTTCGCGAGTTCGCGTTTGGACGTCGGAGTACAGGGCGACGGCGTCCGGGCGATCTCGGCGACTGTTGGATACGATACGAAGCTGTTAAAGCTGTTCCAGACCTTCTATTATACGCGAGCGGTTACGCTGATACCTTCGCTCGCACAGTACGCCAACGCCGCAGGCAACGAGCCCGGAACGCTTCGCGGAGCACAATGGAGCCCTTCCGTATTCATCGGCAGCCGCGACCGCGGGCCGTACGCCGGAGCCTCAATGTTCTTCGATTTCGAAAACCGCCGTGCCGCAGGCTTTACACCACTTATTAGTTCTCTCTATACAGTCGGCTATGCCTACGATTGCTGCTCGCTCTCGCTCCAATACTCCACTTTCAATGTCGGCGTCCGCAAAGAGAACCGTCTGACATTCGCGTTCCGCCTAAACGGGATCGGCACCGTCGGCACCGAACAATTCGGCCAGGGACTCAGGTAAACCTAGAATCGGGATGAAAGCGTCTTGATCTCCCAGCTCGCATCCTTTTCACCCAGGGTCGCGCAGATGATCTTACTGCCATTTGTCCGAACGTTTACCAAACCGTAAATAAGTCCTGCAACAATATAAGTTCGGTCGAGTGTTCGTTGAACTTTCGTCGGGTTTAGATCGCCTGCTTTTGTCACCGTCGCTTCGACCTTCACATTGCCCAGATCAGCCTGATCTACTAAAGTATCTCCGGTTGGTGACGCCACCGTTACAGAAATTGGCCTTCCAAGGTTACTGCTTCGGGCGAGCTCGGTCGAGTAGATCAATGGCGTGACTATTCTGTCATTAGAAATTTCCAGATATCCTGTCGTTGCGCTTGCCGCAACTATTCCGGGCCGCGGATGATCGTGCCCTTCATTGTCGCCGGATGATATGACCGTCACCGCCGGACGCATCGCGCTCAGAAACTCGTACGAAACGTCATCGCTGCCGTGGTGGCACGCCTTACCGATATCACACTGAAATTCGATACGGTTTCCGGTGTAATCATCCAAAAGCGTCCGCTGACTTGCCGAATTTAGATCACCGGTCAGCAACATTCGAGTGCGGCCATAATCCAGACGAAGCAAAATGCTGTTTCCATTCGTGTTAATGCTGTCGGACGAACCGAAGTTGTGTAGTGCCGGCGTGCCCGCAAGATCCGTTTCGAAGGGTGCCAGAACTCTGACAGCAACGCCGCCGTTCGCACCGGTATATCCCGGCAGGAAAGTGTTCTTTTGGCTGAGCCGATCGATCGGCGTCGGTGAGCCTGTTTTTGTTTTTGCCCCCGTTACGTTCTTGAGAAATGCAGCCCATTCGCCCTGCAATTTTTGGTTCACGTTTGGTTTAAGCGCGTTGACCACATCCGGCCTTTTACCAACCAACTGCGTGCGAAATTTCCCGTCCGCCGTCGTTTCGCCGAGCCATCTTGCACCGGTCGTCGGATGCACCCACCAGCCGACACCTGCGTGATAGAAATTCTCGATCGTCACGACCTGAGCATCCAGTTCGTGGTTTTGCGCAGTATCCAATAGGTCAGCCAGTCCGCCATAGTGATCCGCGTCATTGTGCGAAGCGATCATTACATCCAGGTTTATTTCGTTGCTTCCATAATCCTTAAAGAACTTCCAATCGACGAAATCGGCAGCGTTCTTTCCCGAAGGCTGGCTCGCTCGTTTATATCCGCCGTCGATCATAATATGACGGTCGTCAGGTGTGCGGATCAGCACGCCGTCGCCCTGCCCAACATCGATAAAATAAACCTCGAGCAGCGACTCGCCTCCAAGTGAAGAATTCTTTACAAAACCTGTCTTTCCCCTAGCCTTGACCTGCGAACGCGGCGACCCGGACTGTATCACCTCCACCCGGTCGCCCCACAACAACTCAGCCTTCCGCTGATTCCCACTGGCCGCCGTATATAAAACCGCGGTATCCGTCGAAACAAAATCGATTGCCATAACAAAACCCTCCGATCTCGCGATAATTTGAATTTTCGATAAACGCTTAATGTTTATTTCTAGGAGCGAGCGACAGGGCTTACGGTACGTCCGTGAGGTGAACGCTCTGTGAGGTACTGCTTTTGGGTACTGAAGAGCATATTACACTCGTTTTTGAAAAAGCAAGCAAAAAATTTCGGGCGAGCGAGGTGGATAAGGTAACTGCGGGAGCAAGGTGTGGTGCGGGCGACGGGGTATGCGGAAGTTTCGCGGGCGGATGCTGTGATAAAAATGGGGTGAATGGAACGATTGAGAACGAATGGGAATTTGGCAGGGTTAGATCGGTCGAGACACAAATTGACTACGAAAGCCACGTGAAAGCGTATTGTTGCATACCGATTTTGGATTGTGGCAGACGCACCGGAGCATTGTCACAAGCGTAAGATCGATTGTGACAGCGACTCCAAATTATTGTTGCAAGAATACGACGCGTATTTTGATCAACAAGAATCGAATTTTTCTTTCTCGAACGTTTCTGCTCCTTACTTCGCAGCTAAAAATATATTTTGAGCGATCGCGTTGTAATATTCGACCGGTGCGAGATCGTCGGTAATTATCACGGCGTCAGATCGCGGTTCGGCCGGGTAGTGGTGCGACAACAGGGAAGCGATCTCCGCATCTGTGATTTCAGACATTGCCGGTTCCGGCGACGCCGTTGCAACGATCATCAGATTTTGAAGCCGTTCGTCAGGGTAATCTGCGTTTACTTTGAACAAGTAAACATTTGGAAAGACGGTGCGATACGTGGCGAGTTCGGAATGCAAAAACCGACTCGCGGGACCTTCGATCGACGAACCGAGATTGAAGATGACAACGCCGTCATCGCGTAGATTCCGCCGCATTTCGCGGACCGCTTCGACCGTCGTAAGCTGGTAGGGAACTGAGAACAGCGAGCCGAAGGCGTCCATCAGGATCGCATCGTATTTTGCCGGTTCAGAGCTGCGGAGAAACGTGCGGCCGTCTTCGTGAGTGATTCGAAGTCGCGGATCTTCCTTCAGTTTGAAATACTGTTCGGCGATTTGCGTCATCTGCGGGTCGATCTCTACGACGTCTATCGTGACTTGCTCGTACCGCCGCAAAAAGTCCTTCGGCACCGAATATCCCGCTCCACCAATAACCAGAACATCGCGAAGGTCGGGCTTGAATTGCCGCGTCAAATGATAGTATCGGCTGTATTCAAATACATGATCATCGCTGTCGAAAAACATTGCCGACTGAGTAAAATACGGGTCCGTAGCAAGAGCTTCGATCGGTTTTCCCGTCTTCGGGTCCGTTGTGCGAAAGACCTGAACGCGGCTGTATTCAGTGTCGATGTCGTGCAGATCGTTTGCCTGTCGCAGAAGAATGATGCTTGCTTCGTTTGAGACGATCGAGAATAGAAAAACGACAATTACGCCGATCTTTGCCCTCGATATTGAAAAAGGCACCAGAACGACCGATAACACCAAAAGTACCGCAGAAAGCCCGTACAGCGTCCGTATGCTGCCGATAAAAGGTATCAAAACGAACCCGGCGGCGAATGTGCCCAGTATGCTCCCAACGGTCGAAAGGGCATACAATCTGCCGACGGTTTTGCCGGCATCCTCGAGGGACAACATTCGCAATTTCACGGCGTAAGGCGTCACAATTCCGAGGCAAATGCTCGCCGGAGCGAACAAGATAAGCGACGCAAACAACGAACGGAGTTCGATGCCGACCGGAGCCGAAGCAATGAATGAAAGGGCGATCTCTTTGATCAGGACCGTCAGTGATATTAGGCCGCCGGCAAAGAAGATCACCGACGCCAGAATCCGAAGATCCGGTTTTCGATCGGCCAGCCGGCCTCCTAACCAGTAACCGAGGCTTAGACTGCCTAGTATCACGCCGATCAGACTTGTCCAAACGTACGTCGACGCCCCGATGAACGGCGACAATACGCGCGATCCGATGATCTCATACGTCATCACCACGCCTCCGCAGACGAAAACGGTGACATCGAGTATGCTTTGCCTGACAGGTGTTTGCGACATTTGAACTAAAGCCTACACAAAAATGCACGAACCAGGCAATTGCCCGATCCGTGCCTTTGTAATAATAAATCAAGCGTTGCGAACGCCGAACAAGTCCCGGATTTACGCACCTTCTATGCTACCGCGACTTTTTTTTCGTCCGCTGCGTTCACGAACGTTAGCCATTCAGCTCCGAAAGGAGCGGGCCGCGTTGCATCAATGATCTTAAAGAACTCTTCCTGCAGCAATTTGGTCATCGGTCCGCGCTTTCCGGCTCCGACGGTGATCCGGTCAACCGCACGGATCGGCGTGATCTCGGCCGCGGTGCCGGTGAAGAAAACTTCGTCTGCAAGATAAAGGGCCGCACGCTGAATATTCGTCTCGACGATCTCGATGCCGAGCTCTTTCGCGATCTGAATTACCGAATCTCGAGTAATACCTGGCAGCACCGAAGCACCGAGCGGCGGCGTGAACAGCTTTCCGCCATTTACGAGAAAGATATTCTCGCCCGAGCCTTCGGATACAAATCCGCGGTCGTCGAGAGCGATGCCTTCGGAAAATCCGCCGAGGATCGCTTCCATCTTGATGAGCTGCGAATTCATGTAATTCGCACCGGCCTTTGCCATCGCGGGCATCGAGTTCGTAGTGATCCGTGTCCAGCTAGAAACGCAGACCTCGATACCGTTTTCGAGAGCCTCTTCGCCAAGATATTTGCCCCATTCCCAAGCCGCCACGTAAGAATCGATCGGTGCAGGGAAAGGATTGACCCCAAACGACGGGTTTTCCTCGTCCAGGCCGCGAACGATCAGCGGCCGCAAATAACAGTGACTCAGTCCGCTCATTCCGATGAGTTCGACGGCAGCATCGCAGAATTGATCCCGCGTGAAACCCGAATCAATTCGATATATCTTTGCCGAATTTACGAGCCGCTGCATGTGTTCCCGAAGACGAAAAACGGCCGAACCTTTCGACGTTTCATAGCATCGTATGCCTTCAAATACGCTCGAACCATAATTGACCACATGTGACATCACATGGATCCTTGCATCATCCCAGTCAATGAAATTGCCGTTTTTCCAAACCTTCGGCGCGATCTTTTTGGTATTTACGTCGTGTCCGGCCATATTAAAAAATGCTCCTAATAATTGAACTTAATATTTTGATCATTTCGCCCCGATGGTAAGAAATCACGAAAACGGGCGAAATTCTGAAAATTGTTGGACATACACCTGGTGGCTATGGGTTAAATATATTATAACGGCCGTGCAATCGCAAGAATAACCCGCCCTTATATACGAATAACACAAAGTGACAAAAAAGGCGGGCCGCAGCCCACCTTTTTTAGTAACGCTGCGATCATTATCAAAGGATCCTAATAAACGAAGCGGTATCGTCAAAACGGGAAGAAAACGTGACACCATCGATCGTAACCGTCACAATGATCGGCTGGTCGCCATAGCCGTCCATGTCTGACGGCAGCACAAAGTCAATATAATAGATACCGGTGTCATAGAGTTGGGCATTACCGGTAACCACAACGCCGGTCGTTGGCCTCGTTCCGATACGGATCGTCGTATTGGAGGTCAACGAGGTCGCAACTCCCGTCAAATATATCCGCAGCTTGGTCGCGGTACGGCCAAACGGACGAATGCGTCTCGTCGTAACCGTGAACGGCTCAGGTGTAAAGATCCGATTTGTGACATTAAAGACTCTTGCACGTCCGCCAGGTCCTGTAATGTTTGCAATGTTGAAAATGTCCGGCCTGGCAGGAACGATCACAACTGTCGTTCTCATCACAACGCCATTATTGTTGATCACTAATGGATAGGTGGTGCCTGTCGCGGAAGACGGAGTTCCCGGCGGGACAACAAAGTCGATGCGATGACGGCTAACATAACTCAAACCGCATGCAGCCCCGTTAATGGTCATCGTGACTCCGCTCAATTCGATCGGCAATTCAAACCGCCGATTAATCGAACCGATCGCCGAACGGATCGTGATCGCCCGATCAAACGAAGATTGATAGCTCAGTGAAGCGACCATTCCAGGTGCAATACCATGAACAGCCGGCGGAGTATTGGGCGGCGGTGTCGGAGACGGCGTTGGCGTCGGTGTCGGAGTTCCCGTCGGTGTCGGCGTCGGCGATGGCGTCGGAGTAGGACTCGGCGTAGGTGTAGGACTCGGTGTTGGAGTCGGAGTCGGCGTTGGAACAACGGTTTGCGATACCGGAATTCTGGTCGCGCCCGTCGCAAAAGTGGTCGTAACGGCCGCCACATTGCTGACGTTAGGAGTCAAAAGGTAAAAGACTTCGCTTTGGAGATCCGGATTACCAGTGCCAACCTCGGTAAGAGCCAGATTGAATGCGATGCGCATAGATGAATTGCTCGTAAGTGCCTGCGTCGAAGCGAGGAACGAGAACGGCACAGGGAATTTGGTCAATCTTGTAAAAGTCGCAGTTGCCGGGGTCGCCGTCAGTGCAAAGGAATAAAGCTGTGCAGGTCTGGCAGGGTCCGGATTAAGACCTTCGCTCTCAGTGGTCGGGATCGTGCCGTCGGCCTTAATATTCATCCTCGTTTCGAGTATGAGCGTAGACGGCGCACCGTTCAAATCTGTGTCCGTAAAGCCGGGATAACGGGCGATATCGCCTCCGGACGCGGCACTGTCTGCATCGCTTCGTGGACCGATGCGCCTGAATGTACTGGCCGTAGTATCGTAAACATAGAGCGCGAACGAAGTATAATTGTTTCCGCTATTCTCATTCGGGGTCAAGAGATCGGCATAAGAATCAAAGGCAATATATCTTCCATCCCGGCTCATTCGCCTGCCTATATCAAAAATATTTACCGGATCACCAGCGTTTGTCGGCGTTGTAACAGTTATCTGCTTTTTCAGTACTCCAGGCGCTCCGGTAGCCAAAAGGTCGGAGAAAAAGACCTCTTCGTTCCGACTCGCAAGCGGATTGTTACCGCCGGTCATTCCGATGATCGGATTGTCGCCCGTGCTGGCAAAGGTCACGCGCAGACCGTTTCCGGATATCGAAGGATTTTTAGAATAGATCGGATTCGATATTGGGCCTCTGGGTGTCTGTGTGATCTGTCGGATCGTTCCGCCTCCGCCGCCGTCCGGGTCCGGTGGCATCCCGCTGCGAACAAACGTAAAGATCTCTTCGTTGTCATCAGCCGGGAATGAATTGCCGCCCAAGACTAGGTCTCGTGTTGAACCAAACGCGATAACTGTGCCATTGTCATTGATACTTGCGTCGTGATTGTCATCAGCAATGAACGCTCCGGTAGTCGAAGTTCCGGCACGAGGCAATTGACTTGGGATCGAATTGGTCACACGCAAGAAAGTTCCGCCGGCAAGATTCGTAATCGGCAGCTCATCGCCTGTGGACATGTCTGCGACTGGGGCGAATGCCGGAACTTGGTATATCCAAATCTCCAGATTGGCATCCCGAGTCAGCGGATTGTCTCCGAGTACGGGCGTTGCAGAAGGACTTGGACTGGGAGTAGGCGTAGGTGTCGGCGTCGGTGAAGTGTACGCATTTCCATCGAAATTGCTTGGATTCGTCGAACTGATAACCGGCGGGTTGGTCCCGTCACCCGGATAAGCAATTGTGGCATTCGAGCTGAATGCGATCCATCGCCCGTCATTACTGATGACGGGACGCGTATTTACTATCTCCACTCGAACGTTACTAAAAGACACCGGCGCACTCGGATCAATAAGCACGCTCTTTGTATCAGTTATCTGAAAAATACGCCGTTGTGCATAGTCGAATAGAAATATCTCAACGTTATTGTCCGAATTTCTCGGGTTTTCGGTTGCAATATTTCCGCGCGATTCGAAAACGACAAATCTGCCATCACCGCTCATCGCTCCGCCATACGACTCAGTTTCAGAATTTGAGACCTGGCCAAGCACAGAATCGACCTGGGCGGACGAAACGCCGACACACGACAACAAGATAACAAGGACAATTAGGAAAGTAAGACGAAACGTCACAAACTCCTCCAGTAGATCAACAAACCAATGATAATTAGGACAATCTGCAAATAACACCCAAAACGTTAAATTTTAAGCGTTGAGCCAATATTCTGCAAGCAGGTGCACGACAAAAGGGCTCGATCGAGAGTAATTTCAAGAACTTTGATGCGAGCCTTCGGTAGAAGGGTTGTAATTTTCTACCTTAGATATATCATTTATTACTAACGACTTAGGACAAATGGTAACTCAGCACAAATATATGATCGTCTCCGGAGAGGCGTCCGGCGACAGACATGCTGCCAAACTCGTAGCTGCTTTGCGTGAGATCGATCCGCCGAGCGAATTCTTTGGCGCAGCGGGACACCGTATGCGGGATACAGGTGTCGAAGCGGTGGTTCGGTCAGATGAGTTGTCAATTGTCGGATTGATAGAGATCGGCAGGGCGTTGCCGATGTTTTTGCGTGCATACCGCGATCTGATCTCCGCTGCGAATCTGAGAACGCCCGATGTCGTTATTCTGGTCGACTTTCCCGACTTCAATCTTAAACTCGCCAAAGCGTTGAAAAAGAGGGGCTTTCGAGTCGTATATTACATCTCGCCGCAGCTTTGGGCATGGCGAAAATACCGAATTTCGGCTGTGAGGAAATATGTGGACCTCTTGATCGCAATTCTTCCGTTCGAAAAACAATGGTATGCGGAACACGGCGTTAAACATGTGGAATACGTGGGGAGCCCGCTCGCGCGAGAGGTACATCCAACGGTCGAGAAGGCCGAGTTTTGTCGCAAGCACGCTATAGATCCAAATCGACCCATAATATCGCTCCTTCCCGGCAGCAGACACAAAGAGATCGTCCGGATCTTGCCGACGATGTTAGAGACGGTTAAGAAACTGGCTATTGAAACCCCGGAGATCCAGTTTATTATCGCAGCGGCGGACGGTCGAAGCAGGCGGGAGATCGAAAGTCATGTAGAGTCGTCTTCGAATCCGAACGAGAAGATAGCTAAAAGCATCTGGATCGTCGATAACGAAACATACGATTGCGTAAATGCGTCCGATGCTGCTGCGGTCGCAAGCGGAACAGCGACTCTTGAAACCGGAATAATCGGCACCCCAATGGCTATCGTATATAAAACGTCAGTGCTGAATTACAGACTGCTCGAGCCGCTGATCGACGTTGACCATTATGGACTGATCAATCTGATTGCCGAGGAACGCCTTGCTGCGGAATTGATACAGGACGATTTTACGCCCGAGACACTTTGTGCTGAACTTATGCGACTGTTGCAACCAGAGGTAAATGCCGAAATGCGAGGCAAACTGAAGCTAGCAGCCGACAAACTCGGCAGCGGCGGAGCGTCAAAACGCGCCGCCGAGGCGATCGTGAAACTTCTGAGTTCGTAAACTCGACGAACTATTTGGATTCCAGCTTCGATAACCTTTCTAAAATACGCCTCAATTCGTCTTTAATTCGAGCGATACCTTTAACGTGAGCATTCTGCCGCTTATATTCATCGAGCGGCTGGACCGGCGTTCCCCACCAAACTCCCGGCCGTACGATCTTCCCGGGCAGGATCCCGGCCTGCGACCCAATGATCGCTCCGCTGAGGACGCGAGCGTGGTCGCCCATGCCGACCTGGCCTCCGATCACGCAGTCATCTTCGATAACGGTGCTGCCGGAAATACCGGTCTGGGCGGCGATCACGACGCGCTTTCCGATCTGAACGTTGTGAGCGATCTGAACGAGATTGTCGATCTTCGTGCCCTCGCCGATCCTTGTTTCGCCCATTGCTCCGCGGTCTATACAGGAATTCGCCCCGATCTCGACGTTGTCCTCGATAACAACGGTACCAATCTGTGGAAATTTAATATGGTTGCCGTTCTCGTCCGCGACGTATCCAAAGCCGTCGGCACCGATCACTACGCCGGGGTGCAGCACGACGTTATCGCCTAGAGTGCAGCCGTCTTGGACGCAAACATTTATATGAAGCACGCAGCCTTTTCCGATGGTCACGTTATCGCCGATCGTTGCACCAACACAAAGTTGCGAATCGTCGCCTATTTTCGATCCTTCGCCCACGCTCGTGAACGCGGCAAGGTATACGCCATTTCCAATGATCGCGGTTCGTGAGACATCGGCAGTAAGGTGTCGCGATTCCGGCAGTTCTTTCGGCCGATGTAATAATGCGGAGATCCGCGCGAATGCAAGTTTCGGATTACGGACCTTGATAAGGGGGACAGAAGAATTACCGGCAAAACTGAGCGGAACTATCACGCAAGAGGCTGACGTAACGATATCGGAATCAGCCTTTTCGAGAAACGCGATCGCTCCATTTGTCCCGGGCGTGTAGGCGGCCACCCGCTCGATCTCGGCCACGTCGTCACCAACGAGCTCAGCGCCCAGGAATTCAGCAATTTGCCGTATTTTCATTGCTTACAATTTAGTTTGTTTTGCGGAAATTGTCAGGTATAAGAACGGTCTATCGCTTTTCGGCAGCGTTAACTAGCGACTGAAGAAATATCTCCGTACCTATTATTTCGAAACCGTGTTCGCTTTCGAGGCGTTTCAATATGGGTGCGGAATCGCTGTCGAGAAAATCAAGATCCGCAAGGTCGATCGTGATCGAATTGCCCGTATCTTCCTGCTGGTCCTTTGCAATTCGGCCGAGTAAGATGGCGTCTTCAAAGAGCATATCGCCTTCGACACGAAATATCGTTATTCCTCGATCGGGATCGTCTATCTGCTTGATCTGAGTTGGCATGTTTTTGCGATTAGATTATAAAAATACGCAAATTGCAAGAATTAAGTTTCGGCCCGTACATATTTCCGTGTGACAAGAAACACGCCGGCAAAGATCAACGCGCTTGATATCAGAAAGATCGCGGTGATCCGCTCTCCGAGAAACAACAGTGCAAGAGTGAATCCGATCAACGGTTGAAGGTAAACAAAAACTGCGACGGTTGACGGATTTACCTTTGACAATGCCCAAGCATTCAACAGATAGGGTGCGGCAGTGGCGCCGATCCCAATGTAGATCGTTATTAACCAGATCTCGGTTTCAACGGCACCGATGTCTATGGTCGAAAGGGAATATGCGCCGAGCGGAATACACACGAGACTTGCGAATATGAACACCCACATCATTGACCTGAATGTGCCGTTTCGGGTTATTGCGGCTTTTGATGTAGCGACATAGATCCCGTAGGCTAGACAATTGATCACTATACAAAGATCGCCAATTGTCGTCTGCGACGAAAACGAGGCCTTTCGCGGATCGATCAAGATGATAACGCCAATACCGGCAAGAATTATCCCGGCGATCTTAACAAACGTTAGCTTCTCGAAGCCCGCGATCGCGCCGACCGCGAGAGCAAAAACCGGGATCATTACCGCTAATAGCGAAGTATTCGACGCGGTCGTCAGTGAAAGCCCTCCAATGAAAAAGAGTTGGTTGAGTACAACGCCAAAAAGACTAAGGCCAGCAAAACGCCAATAATCACCGCGTTCCTTGAGCCAAAATCGACGGCGGAACACTTGAACGAGAATTAGGATCAGGGCCGTGATCGCGGTGCGTATCCCGACAAGGGCTACGGGCGGAAGTACAGGCAAAACGACCTTTGCGATCACCGGCAGCGAGCCGAAAAGAAGCTGTGCCGGGATTAGGGCCAGCAGAGGGGAAGTAGATCTTTCTTCAGTTTCCAATTTCAGCCGTTTACGCCAACATCAAAGCCGGTTGTTCGAGCATTTGCTTGAATGTTTGGAGGAATCGCGCTCCCGTCGCTCCGTCTATCACGCGATGGTCGCAGGACATTGTGACATTCATAATATTGCGGATCACGACCTCCCCGTTGCGAACGACCGCAGTCGGTGCCGCTCCGCCGACGGCCAAAATTCCGGCTTCGGGCGGGTTTATGATGGCTGTGAATTCTTTAATGCCGAACATTCCAAGGTTCGAGATCGAGAAGGTGGCTCCGGTGTATTCCTCCGGCTGGAGCTTTTTGGCTTTTGCTTTTGCGGCCAGGTCCTTGACCTCCGCAGCGATCTCAAGGAAGCCCTTCAGATTTGCTCCGCGAATAACGGGTGTTATCAGACCTTCGTCGATAGCGACCGCAACGCCGATGTCCGCTTGCTCATAGAACCGGAGCGACTTGTCCTGATACGATGCGTTCACAAACGGATGTTTGACAAGTGAAAGTGCCGCGACCTTGATGATAATGTCATTTACGCTGATCTTCTCATCCTCGGAAACGCTTGTATTTATTGCCTTTCGAAGTTCGAGAGCGTTATCCATTTCGATCTCGACGGTAAGATAGAACGTCGGGATCGGGCCGATCGATTCGGCAAGGCGGCTTGCAATGATCTGCCGCATTTTCGAGGTCGGTTCGTCGGTAAAGGCAGATGCTCCAACGACCGTGGAAGCAACAAATGTCCGGGCAGGTTGCGACGTTTCGGTCGAGCTTCCTGATTCCAACGCTGATTCAATATCACGTTTGATTATGCGTCCGTTCGGTCCGGTGCCGCTGATCGATTTGAGATCGACACCGTTCTCCGCCGCCATACGAGCCGCGATCGGTGAAACGATCAAGCGTCCGTTAGCCTGATGATCGGGCTGTCCCGACTGTCCCGTGTGTCCCGCTTGTACAACGTGTCCAGCCTGTACATTCGAAACGATGTCGGCCGTTGACTGAACCGACGGGGCAGTTCCTGAAGTTGTCTCAGCTTTCGGAACTTCGGCGGCCGGCGCTTTTGTTTGCGATCCGTTTGCCGAAACCTCGCTGAGCAATGCCGAAATATCCTCTCCTGCCTGCCCGATGATCGCGATCGCCTCGCCCAACAATGCAGTTTCACCGGCACCCTTTAGGATCTTGAGCAAAGTGCCACCCGAAAGAGCGGTCATTTCCATCGTAGCTTTGTCAGTATCTACCTCAGCGAGAGTTTCGCCCGAATCGTAGCTATCGCCTTCGTTCTTGATCCAACGCGAGATCTGGCCCTCTTCCATGGTGGGCGAAAGCTTCGGCATTAAAAATTTTTCAGCCATAAAATTAGAGTTTCCGATTCGCTCGGATCATTTGCAGTCGCTCGTCTCGAGTAAGTTCCCGGTCATTATACCCATTCTCGCCATATGGCTGAATCTTATCGAGCCACAGTGCCTCAAGGGTCTTAACGTCAGCGGCGTAGTTGTAGTTTGCGTCGGATCGAGGTTCGACATCCTCGAGCACCTCAAACACGAAACTTTCTTCGCCAAGCTCGGCCCAGTCGGCTTGCAGCCGCTTGGCCGCGTGAAGGCCGGCCTTAAGCGAAAACGTATGCCGGTTGATCTTGCCAGGAACATTTAGACTGGAATCCACGAACACCTTGTCATTGATCATGTTCCGGATCTGAAACACGCCCATTGGGCGATGGTTCAGTTTATAGTCGAGTTTTGCGGTTCGCTTATCCATTACAAATAGCAAACTTCTTTAACAGCCGCCACGATCTTCGCCACATCGGGCAAGGCTAATGCTTCGAGATTCTTCGCGTAAGGCATCGGTGCTTCGACGGTCGAGACGCGTTTGATCGGGGCGTCGAGATAGTCGAACGCAGTGTCCATTACCTGATATGTGATCTCGGCAGCAACACCGGCAAACGCGTGTGATTCTTCGGCGATTACGAGACGGTTTGTCTTCTTGACCGAATTTACGATCGTATCGATATCGAGCGGTTTGATCGTTCGCGGGTCGATAACTTCGACAGATACGTCAAACTCGCTTTGGATCAATTCAGCCGCCTGCAATGCAAGCGGAACGGTCATCGATCGGGCGACGATCGTGCAGTCCGTGCCTTCTCGCTTGATGTCGGCGACGCCGAGCGGGATCGTGAAATCGTCGTCCTCCGGGACCTCGCCCTTTAATCCGTACATGCGCTCCTGTTCGAGGAACATGATCGGATTGTCATCGCGTATCGCCGATTTGAGCAAACCTTTTGCGTCGGCCGCCGTTGAAGGCATGACGACTTTTAGCCCCGGAAAATTGGCGTAGAACGCCTCGAATGCCTGTGAATGCTGCGATGATACCTGATATGCAGAACCATTCGGGCCGCGAAAGACGATAGGCATTTTGAACTGCCCGCCGGACATATACAGCATTTTAGCGGCGTGATTGATGATCTGGTCGGACGCGAGGACAGAAAAATTCCAAGTCATGAACTCGATCACAGGACGAAGCCCCGCCATCGCCGCACCAACGCCGACGGCGGCAAATCCGAGCTCGGTGATCGGCGTGTCAACGACGCGCTTGTCGCCAAACTCCTTCCAGAGGCCACGCGTCACCTTGTATGCGCCGTCGTATTCAGCAACTTCTTCGCCCATGACAAAGACGTTCTCGTCCCGTAAGATCTCTTCACGCAACGCCTGATTCAGCGCGTCGCGAATAGTTAAAACTGCCATATTATTAAGCGTAAACGTGCGTAAAAAGTTCGCTTTCGTCCGGAAAAGGACTTTCGTCCGCGAATGCAACTGCCCTTGCAACTGCTGCTGCTGCTTCGGCCTCGATCTTTTCAAAGTCTTTGTCGCCAAAAACTTTTGCTTCTTTGAGGCTGTCCTTAAAGAGGACGAGCGGATCGCGCCCCTGATATTTTAATATCTCGTCGCGAGTTCTGTAGTTGCCCGGATCAGACATCGAATGGCCCATATAACGGTAGGCACGAACCTCGAGCAGCGTCGGCGAGCCGTCCTTACGAGCCCTGTCGATCGCCCTCTGAGTGGCTTCCCGAACTGCCATAACGTCCATTCCGTCGACGAATTCATTTGCCATTTCAAATGCGTCAGCCTTTTTGGCAATGCTACGTGACGACATCGCACGAGCTTGCGACGTGCCCATCCCGTATTGGTTATTTTCGCAAATAAAGATGCAGGGTAGCTTCCAAAGCTGGGCCATATTGAGC
Source organism: uncultured Chloracidobacterium sp. (assembly GCA_964625555.1). Taxonomy (GTDB): domain Bacteria; phylum Acidobacteriota; class Blastocatellia; order Pyrinomonadales; family Pyrinomonadaceae; genus OLB17. The sequence continues at coordinate 8,401 of CAZVDM010000028.1, read as the reverse complement.
GACTCGTGAAAGATCCCTTGATTTACAGCGGCTTCGCCAAAGAAACATAAAACTACTTGTCCCGAATTCTTATATTTCGCGGCGTACGCCATGCCTGTACCGACGCCGATCTGGCCGCCGACGATCCCATGCCCGCCGTAAAATTCGTGTTCTTTCGAAAACATGTGCATCGAGCCGCCTTTACCGCCGACGCATCCGCCCGCTTTGCCGTAGAGCTCAGCCATGACTGATTCCGGCGACAACCCCTTGATCATTGCCTGAACGTGGTCGCGATAAGACGTAATGACCATGTCGGTGGGTTTCAATGCCATCATTGAACCCACACCGATCGCCTCCTGGCCGATATACAGATGGCAAAATCCACCGATCTTGCCCATCCGATAGACCTCAGCACACTTTTCCTCAAATCTTCGACCGAGAACCATCTGGTAGAGCATGGCGTGGAGCAATTTCTTGTCAGTCTTCTTGATCGACAAGAGCTGAGAAGCTTTCCGCTCCAAATATTCGGCATGAGCCTGCTCGACCTCAACAAAATCAGCCGTATTGGTGACCTCTCCATTGGCCTTGCCGGTGCCGTTCGGCGATACTTTTGCCGGCTTCGCGGCTGTTTTAGAAATGCTTGCTGCTTTTGGCAAAATCAAGTCCTCCGTCGGAATAAAAAACGAATTACTGCAATTAATGCAAAAACCTCATTATAAGCGACCATTTTGGTTTCTGCAAAAGAATTGGTAGTGGAATTGGTATTACCTTTATTTGATCGGTCGCGTCACTTGTAGCTGCATATGCCGTCAAACATTGAAAATGTTATAGTTTTCCTTTAGTTCCTTGCCGATATGAGCACTACAGGTATCAGAATATTATTTCTCATCATATTACTTTCAGTGGCCGCGTTTGCTCAGAATCCGGCAAGTTGGAGCCTCACCGATGATTCAAATGGAAGGGCATTGTCGAAGGGTCAACCGATTAGGGTCGTACTGAAAGCTACCATCGAAGAAGGTTGGCATCTGTACGCGCTCGAACAGCCGCCCGGCGGTCCGTTTGCTACGACGATCAAGGTAACCGAAGCGAAGCCGTTCGAACTCGGCGGTAAGATCGAATCCTCAGCCCCGATAATTAAACCGGACAATAATTTTATTATCGACGGCAAGCCGCTCGAGACACTCTTCTTTGACAATTCGGCATCTTTCAAAGTTCCGCTAAAAGCCACTGCAGATACCCTGGCCAGTGAAATAAGCCTCGATGTCAGATTTCAGGTATGCGACGCGACTCGTTGTCTGCCACCAAAAACCGTTCGCGTTACGACGGCGGGGTTTGAAGATATAAAGAAGGCACCGACCGGACAAACGCCTACAAGCAGCGTTCAGGCTCGGGGAACAAACTCCGATCAACTAACAAATAATCAACAGCCGGTCGATCTATGGTCGTTTATCTGGCTTGCGATCACGTTCGGGGCTATCTCGCTTTTGACGCCGTGTGTTTTCCCGATGATACCGATCACCGTTTCGTATTTTATGAAACATTCGGACGGCGATCGGTCACGGACGATAAAACTCGCGACGGTCTATTCGGCCGGTATAATTGCGACATTTTCGCTTTTGGGGATGCTGCTCGCGATCGTTTTCGGGGCAGCCGGTATAAATCTCTTCGCAGCAAATCCGTGGGTCAATCTGGTGATCGGGGCGATCTTCTTGTTCTTCGCATTTAACCTGTTCGGTTTCTATGAGATCACGGTGCCCTCGTCGTTGTTGACAAAACTCGACCAATTGACTCGAACTGAGGAGGGTAAAGGGAGCGCTTACGTCGGTGCATTGCTGATGGGTTTGACGTTTACGTTGACGTCCTTTACCTGTACTTCTCCTTTTATCGGCACTTTGCTTGTATCGACAGCTCAGGGTGATTGGAAAATGCCGCTGCTGGGGATGCTTGCATTTTCCACGGTCTTTGCGACACCCTTCTTTATTCTCGCTACAGTTCCTCGACTCCTTTCAGCCCTGCCGCGTTCGGGCGGTTGGCTCAATTCCGTCAAGGTCGTAATGGGCTTTTTGGAGGTCGCTGCGGCGATGAAATTCCTCTCAAACGTCGATCTTGTCTGGGGTGCCGGCCTAAGCGCAAGCGGAGCCCTCAATTACGGAAAGGTGTTTACGCGCGAGGTCGTCCTGATCATATGGACGGTTCTCGGACTCGGTATCTGCGCATATATCCTCGGCTTTTTTAAGTTCAGGCATGATTCGCCGATCAAGAAGATCACACCGCTTCGGATCTTATTTTCGGTCATGTTCTTCGCGGTCTGTATCTACTTGACGACAGGAATACTCGGCCGAAAACTTGGAGAACTTGAATCGTTTCTGCCGCCTAAGAATAGCGGATCCGTCTTCAACGTGCTGGGCAACCGCCATGAAGAACTTCAATGGATGACCAATAATTACGAGGCGGCACTTCAACGAGCAACGGCCGAGAACAAACACGTGTTTATCGACTTCACCGGGTACACCTGTACCAATTGCCGTTGGATGGAAGCAAATATGTTCACGGTCCCCGAAGTAAAGGCCGAGATGGAAAAATTTGTGCTTGTCAGCCTTTATACCGACGGCGAGGGCGAGATCTATGAGCGTCAGCAGCAAATGGAACAACAGATGTTCGGAACCGTGGCATTGCCGTTTTATGCGATCGTCGATCGGGAAGGGAATATCATTGCAACTTTTCCCGGCCTGACGAGAAATTCGGCTGAGTTTGTTGACTTTTTGAAGAAATCGAACAAGAATTAACCGATCAAAAAATAACACTCACGGAGTCCTTGAAATGAGAAAGCGAATACAGACAACCATTCTGTTGGTTGCGATCGCTGCGTCGAACATTTCGATCGTGCACTCGCAGCTGAATATTAGAACGATCGATGTGGCCGGCGACAGTATTTCCAAAGGGTTTAATGCGGGTAATGCCTTTCCGTGTGCGAATGGGGATCAGGAAACGTACAACTGGCTGTCGAGTGACACTCACGGGGCAAACCTGTGTTCCGTCGGCTCAGAAGGCGTTTTCAGCTTTCTTGAACGTGTTGAATGCACGCTTGGACTAAATCTTACCGCACCAAATCCTAATCACGCCGTTTCCGGTGCGAAGATGATCTCTGATTTCGTAAACCAGTCGAATAACATCAAGACATATCTTAATGGACAGACCGGGCCGCGAATGGCTGCGGTTTTTATGGGACACAATGATAGCTGCTCGGGTTCGGTAACAAAGACGAACGCCTCATGCTCCAGCACCGATCTTGATCCGGCAAATTATTGTAAGACAAAGGCTGACTCATTCGAACGTGAATTTCGTAAAGGGCTCGAATTGCTGATGACGGTGCCGGACACTCGGATCGGCGTTGCGGCTCCAGTTCGGGTTTCGCAGCTCTGCAATTTTGGTGCTAAAGCAAATTGCCAGCTTGCCGGGACCTGTCAATTACTCTGGGGTGCCGTAAGTATTTGCGGTTCGCTCACGTCGGATTGTTCGTCGACCAGGATCATCGATACATACAATACGATGAAATCGTACCGCGACATTTTGAAGAATGTGACCGCCGAATATGCTTTGATCCCGGAAGGCGGCAATTCGCGAGTTATTTTTATTGGCGGCGAGGTAGTTGGCGGCGGGGTCAAAGCGGCGGGAACCAATTTCGTCTACAGCGACAGCCCATGGGCCTACGAATTCAACGCCGATCAGATCTCTTGTTGTGACTGTTTCCATCCGTCGGCGACGGGTCAGAACAAACTCGCTCAATTGATGAAAGAAGGTCTAAGCTGCAGCAGAATACAGCCGTGTTGCAAGGAAACCGGCGATCCGCTTACCGACGGCAAATGCACAAAGACCGAGGTCAAACGTGTCTTTTACCAAGGCCTATATTAACGATCAAAGATTTGATTCGTCGGTTGAGCTTTGGTATTTTTACGTCGTAGCTACAGCCGCCTATGAACGCAGTAAACTCTATCATCCAAGGTTTGCGGGAAATTCCTGACGAAGAATTTATCTGCCAGAACGTATATGATTTTTTGTGTGAGAATCCGGTCGACGTCGATTCGATCACTCGATTTTTTCACTGGAGCCCCAATTTCTACACTCGTAATCTGATCTATAAGGACGACCGGTTTGAAATGATGGCCATTTGCTGGGAAGTCGGCCAGGTTTCTCGCGTACACGACCATTCGGAACAGCGTTGTTGGATGACCGTGCCGGTGGGCCGTCTGCGAGGGCAGAATTTTGCCGTCGCCGAGATGGACGAATCGCGAGGTTATTGCAAACTCGTCGAAACCGATATGTTCGAGCTTTCCGATTGTCTTACCGCAAAGGTCGAGCTTGAAGAACCGGTCCACCAGATCTTGAATCTGACGGAATACGGCGAACGAGCTGTCAGTATTCACGTTTATTCAAAACCTTACGACAGATGCCGCTCTTACTGCCGCGACACCGACACATTCAAAACGGTCCCGCTTTTTTACACAAGTATCGACGGCGTTCTCTGCGACGGCGTAACTCTATAAATGTCAAAGAACCGTGTGATCACGACGACGTTGATCGTCGGCTTGGCGATCGCATATGCCGCTACGCGTTTGTGGCGATTGACGGCGTCGTGTCTCTGGTTCGACGAGATATTCAGCGTGCATGCTGCCGAGCATTCGTGGAACACGATCTTGGGATTTGTTGCGAACGACCTTATTCATCCTCCGCTTTTTTACCTATTTCTTAAGCTTTGGATCGGAATCGGCGGCGAAAGTGTGTTTTGGCTGAGGCTCTTGCCGGTAATCTTTTCGATCGCCGCTCTCATACCATTTCTTTTGTTAATGCGGGAGCTGAAACGAGACCGTTCGGTGACGATCCTGGCTCTGTTCTTTATTGCATTCAACGGTTCGCTGATCAAATATGCTCAGGAAGTGCGGATGTATAGCCTGCTGATGTGCCTGTCGCTGTTTTCGATCTGGCTGTTTTCACGTTATTTCATCAAGGGCAAGGGCCTCGTTCCGCTAATAATCATTAATATCGTAATGGTGTATAGCCATTATTTCGGCTGGTTTGTCGTATTGAGCGAGGTTGCGGCGATCGTAATATTTCAGCGGATCAAGATCAGGGCGATATTGATAATGCTGGGTTCGACGTTTGTCGCGTTCCTGCCATGGGCGATCACCGTCACTAGCTTCGCTCGAGCCGGTGCCGAAGTCGGACAAAACATCGGCTGGATGCAAAAACCGTCGCTGGTAAACATCATTCAATTGGTTTTGAGTCTAGTCGAGCCATTCTATTTTGCGGCCAGCAATGCGGATCCATTTTCGATCTATAAGGTTTCACTTCCGATCCTACTGATACTCGCGATCGGTGCAACACTTTTTTGTGTGAAGTGGAACAGGAACAAATCATCTGCCGATTCCGAGCCGCTTTGGATGCTGGTAATATTCGCCGGAATGCCCGTAGTTATTGCGTTGGCCGCAAGCTGGCTGTTGCCGTATTCGATCTGGGGGACACGACATTTGATCGTTATTTTTGTTCCACTTGCCATCCTTTTTGCGATAGCTTTGTGTGAAGTGGAACAGAACAAATTACGAATTGCTTTACTGTCGCTCGTCGTTTTATTTACCGGTTATGCATTTGTGCTCAATACGCAACGAGAAACCACTCAGTATTCATGGTGCGCCTGGGAACCATTAACGCTGACACACGATGTGCCCGCAGAAGCCAAGATCTATTCCGGCGAAGACCTCGTCGCTTACCATCTTTGGTTTGCGAACAAAGCGTTTCCTGCGCGTAAAATAATCCGCATTGAAGGCCTCCACGGCGTGAAGGAAGACAAGGCCTACTTCCTGCCTCGCGGATTTGCTGAGATAGAAAAGGTATCCTCGGAAGAACTAAACGAAAGGCAGTTTTGGATTGCATTCAGAGCAAAAAGCTGGGATCCGAACGCTGCATTCATAAATGACCTTCGCGGTCGTGGCTACAACGTCGGAGCACCAATGATCATCGACTCGAAGATCGAACAAGCAATCTTGGTCGAGTTTTCGAGGGACCGATAGCCTATTTCCGTTTCCACCTGACGCCTTCTTTGGTGTCTTCGAGAATAATGCCTTTTGCAGCGAGTTCGTCGCGAATCTCGTCGGATCGGGCGAAATCACGGTTATGCCGGGCGTTCTGGCGTTCGGCGATAAGTGCGTCGATGTCGGCGTCTAGGATCTCGGTCGATTCGGTACCGAAAATACCCAGAACGGAATCGAATTTTGCAATCGCTTCGAGAACTGCTAACCGATCGTCGGCGCCCAGCGAACCATTCGCCATGATCGTATTGATCTCACGGACCATGTCGTGGACAGCGGCGAGGGCCGCGGCCGTATTCAGATCGTCGTCCATCGAAGATTCAAAATCGGCGAGGGCCGTTCTTACCGCTTCGGCAGCGGACGGAAGCGAACCGTCTTGGGTCCTGGCGTCCTTTACCAGTGAACGGAAATTTCGAAGCCGATCGACCGTCGATTCTGCACCCTGCAGCCCTTCAAATGTAAAGTTCAACTGCTTACGGTAGGGAACCGAAAGCAGCAGATAACGGATCGCGAGCGGCGAATACCCTTGTGCACTAAGGTCGCGAAAAGTGAAGAAATTGCCCTTTGATTTCGACATCGTCACATCGTCGATCTTAAGGAATTCGCTGTGTATCCAGTATTTGGCAAAAAGCTTTCCGGTGGCGCCTTCACTCTGAGCGATCTCGTTCTCGTGATGGGGGAACTGCAGGTCCTGGCCTCCGGCATGAAGGTCAAATGTCTCGCCAAGATACTTCATCGCCATCGCCGAGCATTCGATATGCCAGCCCGGACGGCCGCGTCCGAAGGGTGCGTCCCAGCCCGGCTGTTCGTCTTCGCCGACGAGTTTCCAAAGTGCGAAATCACGGGCGTCCTCTTTGTCGTATTTGTCTGTGTCGATGCGTTCGCTGCCGCCGTCGCGATTGCCGGAAAAGCTGATCTTTGAGAGTTTGCCGTATTCGGGAAACGCCGTGATGCGGTAATAGATCGAGCCATCAGATTCGTATGCGTGGCCATTCTCAAGCAGTTTTGCGATGATTTCGATCATCTCTGGGATATGGCGCGTCGCCCGCGGAATGATCTCCGGCCGTTCGTTGCCTAACGCGTCAAAATCTTCGAGAAAATACTCCGCAAACGGCTCGGTAAATTCGTCGATACTGATGTTCCGGGCCGCCGCCTCATTAATAATGCGATCGTCGATGTCCGTCAGGTTCATCACGTGCGTCAGGTCAAAACCTTTGAACTTCAAATAACGCCGTAGAATATCTCCAAAAACGAACGTCCGAAAATTGCCGATATGGGCGAAATTCCAGACCGTCGGGCCGCAGATATACATCCGGACCTTGCCCTTTTCCAGCGGCAGAAATTCCTCGACTTGGCGAGATAATGTGTTGTAAAATCTGAGCATAAAATTTCGTTGGCCTTGTGATCTTATTATAACTTGTGGACGCCGAATTCGGTCCTTGTGGTTTCGCAAATTCATTTTCAGATCCGCAAAAAGGGCCTATTTATAACGTCCGGTATTTTCGTAGATACACTTTCTCAATCGATACGGAGCTTTATCAAACAAGGAGGAAACGACGGTGAGTAAATATTCCAACACCGCAGCGGTCGGTCAGATCAATGATATGGCCTGTTGGGCCGCATGTTTGAAATGGTGGTACAAGGCGGAGATGTCGATCAACGCATCTCAAACGGCGCTTTGGGACCTTTACAAACACCTCGAACTCCCTCAGGGGGGTATGTCCGATACAGGAATCCAGCATATTATCAGTCAGAATGCGATGAAATCCTTGCCCTTCATTAAGGCGACGGACTTTACGGCAGCCCGTGTTGTCGAACTGCTTAATTCCGGTGCTATCTATACAGCGTATAGCCGGACCGGACATCAAATGAAGCACGTCAACGTCATTTACAAAATAGTCGATGCCGATTCAGACTGGGCATCTGTCTGGGTAATGGAGCCTCAGTTCAGCTCAAAAGGCGACGGCACCTGGCGCGGCAAACGCGAGAAGCGAAGCCTTTCGGACTACAACATGCAAGGCTCTGTTTTCGCCGGCGTCAGGCGGACTCGCTGGGAAGAGTGGCTAAACTCATAACCCGTTATTCGACGAAATAATGTTTGGTTCGACGAACTCAGCTCTCGCCTCGTCCGAGAACAAAAACTCGCGGCTGTAGAATTTAAGCGGATGGTCTTTGTCGTATGTCGCGACAAGTTCGTTCGCTTTTTCTAATAAGGAACTGCCGTTTTTAGAGGCGTTAAAATCTGCTACCGTTTTCATCCAGAAAACCGTCAGCGTTTCGTGATAAGGCATTTCCTTTTCAAGATCGACCTTAAATCCATCTTTCAAAAGTTTGAATAT
>CAZVDM010000027.1:0-29040 GCA_964625555.1 uncultured Chloracidobacterium sp. | reverse complement strand
TCTGACCTTTCGATAGTTTCGGCAGCTGTCGCCGGCTCAAATTCCGGCGGTCCAAAGGTCGGGTTTAACAACCAGGAGTTTGAACCATCGCCGCTCGACGAGCTTTCAAAACTCGAGCTGACGCAAGACGAACAGCAGATCGAAAACAATCCGGTAGCACAACAGCAATATCAGTATATTCAACAAGCTGTCGCAAATAGGTCGCTTGGATTCTCGTTTCAGGTCCATCCGATGATCCAGCAGTACATAAACTATTATCGCGGTCGCGGAAAGACCACGATGGAGATCGGGCTTTATCGGTCGGGAATGTTTATGCGTATGGCTCGCCGCATCTTTAAGGAAGAAGGCGTGCCTGAAAATGTTGCGTGGCTTGGCCAGATCGAAAGTGCCTGGAAGCCGAGTGCGATGTCACATATGGCCGCTTCGGGGCTATGGCAGTTCATTCCCGGAACTGGTGCAAGATTTGGCTTGCAGCGAACGGCGTATGTCGATGAACGGAACAGTTTCGACGAAGCGACACGTGCTTCTGCCCGTTATCTGAAATTCCTCTTTAACCGTTACGGTAATTGGGAACTTGGTATCGCCGCTTATAATTGCGGCGAGGGAAACGTGGACAAAGCCATTCGCCGTGCCGGCGTTTCAAATTTTTGGCTTGCGTATCAGTACCTTCCGAAAGAAACCCGGAACTACGTGCCGAATATTCTTGCGACTATCCTAATTGCGAATAGTCCGCATCAGTACGGATTTGGTCATGTCCGCCCGGCTCCGAGTCTGGTCTACGACCGGATTCGAATTCCGGCATCGACCAATTTGGGTCTGATCGCTCAAGCTTCGGACACGAGCGTACAGTATCTCCGTTATCTCAATCCGCATCTTCGTGGCAACGTTACGCCGCCGACGCCGTATGTGATCAACGTGCCTGCCGGAAAAGCCAACGAAGTTGTTGCGTTGTTCCGCCGAATACCGGCCTCGAAGATCAATAATACAAATCTTGCGAACTCGACGTCTGGCGAAACCTGGCAGACTATCTCGAATCGGACGGGTGTCCCGATCGCTGACCTGATCGCGGCAAATCCTGGAATGACAGTACCGAAAGGCAAGGTATTCGTGCCGGTGAAAGGTAATCAGATCAACACTATCTCATACACTCGGCCGTCAAATCAGCAGACAGGTCCGGCAATGAGCAACATAAGGATCGTGAAGGCGAAAGCTGGTGATACGGTTGCCAAGGTGGCTGCACGCGAAAAGATCGACGCGGCAGAACTTGCTAAGTACAACGGATTATTGCCAAACTCGGTTTTGGGTGCTGGCCGCGAGATCAAAATACCGGCTAAATAGCAGAACATAATAACTTAAGGGGAAGCCGGGGTTGATCGTAACTCCGGCTTTTTCTTTTGCTGCTTCAATTCGACTTGACATATCTTTTCATTGTAACTATACTTGTTACAGATATGGCGGCTAACAGTCAATTTTCAATGGCGGTTCATGTGCTGGCGATGCTGGCAAAATCGGGTGATGACAATGTCAAATCCGAGTGCATTGCCGCAAGTGTAAATACAAATGCCGTAGTAATTCGCCGTTTGCTGGGCCAATTGAATCAGGCTAATCTTGTCACCTCCCAGACGGGTGCAGCCGGCGGAACGCGGCTTGCCAGACGGCCGTCTGATATTAGTCTTTGTGAGATCTATAAGGCCGTCACATGCGGCGAGGTATTTGCGCTTCATGCGAAATCGCCTAGTCAGGATTGTCCGATCGGAAAGAACATCGAAGCGGTGCTCTGTAACCTGCAAAAAGAGATCGAGAAGACCGTGGGCGAAAAGCTGGGGCAATTCACTCTCGCCAGCGTGATCGAAATGGTCGAAACGGCGAAGGTGTAAATTTTTTTGGTTTCATCTGTATCAGTGGTTGTTACAGATGAAATATTATCAAATATGAACGCATTAATTATTAATTGGACGCCGAAACTGATCGATATGATCAGGCTTCTGGCGCGATTTTGGGGAATCTGAAATCAGGAGGCGAGGGCGATGAAAGAATATCTTGAAAAATCGATGACATTTACCGATTATATTAGCCTGGTCGACAAACTCTTGGCCGAAGGAAAAACTACAGGCCCGATCCAGAATGAGGCAAAGGTAGAATTTACGAAACTTAACAGGTACAGAATAAATCGTCTCGAAAAGACGATCGTGCTCGGAGATACCATAAAGGCGGCTGCTCGAGGCCTTTCGCGCAAAATTACGTGGCTCATTATGACCGAAGGCTGGTGCGGCGATGCTGCTCAAAATGTTCCGGCAATTGAGAAGATCGCGGCCGCAAGCGATAATATTACAACAAGGTATATTTTGCGCGACGAGAATCTTGAACTGATGGATCTGTACTTGACTGACGGATCGAGATCGATACCAAAACTAATTGCGATAGACGATGAATCAGGTGACGTACTGGGAACATGGGGCTCGAGACCTCTGGCAGCTCAGCTCGCCTTTGAAGATATGAAAGCGAGAGGTATCGATAAAGATGCGATCCTTGAGCAGATGCAGCGTTGGTATAACTCGGACAGGTCGGTGGCGGTTCAGAAAGAATTTGAAGATCTTATAAAACAATGGGGCGAAAGCCGATCGGTCGCCGCCCGTGGATGATCAATTAGAATTTAGGAGAAAATGATGAAGACACTTTTGGGAACTCTACTTTTTTCGGTCTTAGTAATGTCAGCTTGTGCCGACCCTACGGCGAACAAGCCAAAGGCAACGACGGCAGCGCCAAGCACTGCTAACACGGCGACTCCGGACACCGCTAGCATGGAGCCTGCAATTCCGGCTGATATCAAAGGAACCGCAATCGCCTTGACGCCAGAAAATTCTAAGGTCGAATTTACCGGTTCAAAGGTCACCGGAAAACACGATGGTGGATTTAAGCAGTTCACCGGTACGATCGATCTGGTCGGTGAAAAGGCGGAGACAAGTTCGGTAAGGATCGATATTGATATGAAATCGCTCTTTACGGACACGGATGGACTTACAAAACATCTTATGACGGCCGACTTTTTTGAAGTAGATAAGTTTCCTAAGGCTACGTTCATTTCGACGAAGATCGTGCCTCCGATCGGCGGTGCCGGAACATACAACGTGACCGGCGATTTTGAGATCCATGGCGTCAAAAAGTCGATCACGTTCCCCAGTACGATCCGCGTCAGGCCCGATCTGGTATCGGTGATCGCGGAGTTCTCGATCAATCGTAAGGACTTCGGCATAGTTTATGCAGGTAAAGCCGACGATCTGATCCGCGACGACGTGCTGATACGTCTCGAACTTACGCCGAAGCGAACTAAATGAGATCCTACGAAATAAGTGAATTTGGGATCGATAACCTAGAGATCGCGGAGCGGGACATTCCCGCCCCGGCTGCCGGCGAAGTGTTGGTGAAATTTCACGCCGCGTCGCTCAATTATCGCGATGTAATGGTCGTATCGGGCGCCTACAATCCGCGGATGAAGCTGCCGGCGGTCCCGTTCTCGGACGGAGCCGGCGAAGTTGCAGCGGTTGGCGGGGGCGTTTCAAAGTGGAAAGTTGGCGATAGAGTTTCGCCGATCGTTATTCAAGATTGGCTCGACGGCGAGCCCACGGCAGAGAAGTCCAAGACGGCGATCGGTGCGGGACCTCGCGAAGGCGTGCTATGCGAATACGGAGTGTTCGGCGAGGAATCGATCGTGAAGATTCCCGGACATTTGTCGTACCAAGAAGCCGCGTCATTGCCATGTGCCGCAGTTACTGCGTGGAATGCATTGGTCGTTTCGGGCAGGATCAGGGCTGGCGAAACGGTCTTGACGCTTGGGACAGGCGGCGTTTCCATCTTTGCTCTTCAGATCGCAAAACACTTTGGCGCCCGTGTTATTTCGACTTCGAGCAGCGATGAAAAGCTCGAACGAGCCAGGGAACTTGGTGCCGATGAGACGATCAATTATCGAACTCGCGAAGACTGGGACAATGCGGTACTCGAAATGACCGATGGCCGCGGGGTCGACCACGTCGTTGAGGTTGGGGGAACCAGCACGCTGACGAAGTCGGTCAAATCCGTTCGTGTCGGCGGTCACATTGCACTGATCGGGGCACTCGATATGGCAGGCGAATTCAATCCTATACCGGTCTTTATGAAGGGAATTCGCGTACAGGGAATTTTTATTGGGTCCAGGGCGATGTTTGAGGATATGAATGCGGCGATCTCGGAAACGAAAATGCGACCGGTGATCGATCGGGAGTTCAGATTTGAAGAAGCAGCGGAAGCCCTCCATTATATGGAAAGCGGATCGCATTTTGGAAAGATCGTAATAAAAATAGGAGATTAAATAAGAATGTCGAACAAGATCTATGAAATTCCGGTTCGCCGGATCGACGGCAGCGAAACGACGCTGTCGGAATTCAAAGGAAAAACTTTATTACTCGTGAACGTCGCATCGAAATGCGGGCTGACGCCGCAGTACGAGGGGCTAGAGAGTTTGTATAAGGAATATAAGGACCGTGGATTTGAAGTGCTCGGATTTCCGGCGAACAATTTCCTCGCTCAGGAGCCGGGAACAAATGAAGAAATACAAGAATTTTGTCAAACAAACTACGACGTGACCTTCCCGCTATTCGAAAAGATCTCGGTCAAGGGCGACGATCAACATCCGCTGTACAGCTATTTGACAGAAACTAAAGTCGAGGCGGACATTTCCAATGGAACTGCATTCGAAGAGAAACTCTCAGGCTTTGGCCAGACGCGGACGCTGCCTAAAGACCTCCTTTGGAATTTTGAAAAATTCTTGATCGATAAGGACGGAAGTATTGTTTCGAGGATCGCGCCCGACGTTACAGCGGAAGATGAACGGGTTGTAGCGGCGGTAAAAGCTGAGATCACAAAATAGAAATATAGGGATAGTTTTCGGCCGCGATCATTTGTGTTCGCGGCTGCAAGTCAAAGATGCATCAATGACAATCTATGCAGACTAGAGAACAAGGGGGAGATATTTATGACAACACTATTCGACGGACTAAAGCTTGGCGGCATTGAATTGAAAAACCGCATCGTAATGGCTCCGATGACGCGGAGCAGAGCGAATGATGACGGCCTCCAACCTGAATTCGCAGCGAAATATTACGCAGACAGGGCATCCGGCGGCCTATTAATTACCGAAGCGACAAACGTTTCGCCGATGGCGAAAGGTTATGTACGTACTCCAGGAATATATACGCAGGAACAGATCGAATCATGGAAGCCGGTAGCTGCCGCTGTTCATGCAAATGCCGGCAAGATCTTCATGCAGATATTTCATACCGGCAGGATCGCTCTGCCTGATCTCTTGCCGGACAATGCACAACCGGTTTCCGCAAGTGACGTTACGGCCAAAGGGCAGAACTATACGGACGCAGGAATGAAGGACTTTGTCCAACCCCGGCCGCTCACGACAAAAGAGGTCAGGGCGACGGTGCACGATTTTGCGGATGCCGCGAGGAATGCGGTCGAAGCAGGATTTGACGGCGTTGAGCTTCATGCCGCGAGCGGTTACTTGGTCCAACAGTTTCTGATGAAACCCGTAAACCGTAGAACCGACGAGTATGGCGGATCGATCGAAAATCGGTCGCGGTTCTTATTGGAGATACTTGATGCAATGTCGAAGGCCATTGGCAGCGACCGGGTCGGTGTCAAATTCTCACCTGCTATGCCATTCAACGATATCCAGGAACCGGATGCTGAACAGCTTTACTCTTACATCGTGGAAAAGCTGAACGGCAAAGATCTGGCTTACATTCACGTGGGCGACCACGCAAACGGGGGCTGGCATGAGAAACTAAGGCCGCTCTACAAGGGCATCTATTTTGCCGGTGCGAATTTCGATAAGGATCGAGCGTTAGAATATTTGGCTGCAGGAAAGGCTGACGCGATCGTATTTGGGGCTAGGTTCCTCGCAAATCCGGACCTGCCGGAGCGATTGGAAGAGAATATGGCTTTAAATGTGCCGGATCTTTCGACGTACTATACTCCGGGCGAGAAAGGATATAACGATTATCCGGCCATGTCGCGAACGGCGGCAGCGTGAAGTGTAAACCCTTTGACTGCCTTTTAAATCGAAAGAAGATCTAATTTGGCAAAGGGGTTATGAGAAGTTAAAATTATTAGCAATATCAGAATGCGTAAAAAAGTCGCAAACTAATTTTAAAGGAGAAATGATGGGAAATTTTGCAAAAGTTATAACAGATTCAGCATTTGATGCGGACGTTTTGGGGTCGGACAAGCCGGTATTGGTGGATTTTTGGGCCGAATGGTGCGGGCCTTGTCGAATGATCGCTCCTTCGGTCGAAGCAGTGGCGGAGGAATTTGACGGTAAGGCTGGCGTCTTTAAGATGAATGTTGATGAAAACATGAATGTGCCGAATAAATACGGCATTCGCGGCATTCCGACCCTTATATTGTTCAAGGGCGGTCAGGAACAGGAACGTATCGTCGGTGCTGTGACTCGTGAGTCGATCGCAAAGGTAATAAGTAAGTACGTTTAAGACTTCTTAAGCAAACGAAAAAGACGGTAACGGCTCGATCCGCTACCGTCTTTTTATTTGTAAGACTCGTTTTGAGCTTTTATCGCAGGTTTCTAAAAGTCAAAATAAGCTGCTACTGGCCTATCCCCAGCGGAACCCAAAGTGAAGTTGGACCATGCACTGTTCGAGGAGTTGCGAACCCAGAAAACGCCGTTTCGCCAAATGGCAATATCCGTCTTCCCGTCGCCATCATAATCACCAGGAACCAACTCGTCCGTCGCGGGATTGCCACCAAAGATGATCACAGTCGAGCCTCCCGAGCTGGGTTGGTAATAAAATACGCCAGTTGCCCCTGTCCCGTCAGCAAACGCGAAATCGGTCTTGCTGTCCCCATCAAAATCGCCCGGGACATATGCGCCCATCCCGCTGGTCGGGTACGGCCCAAATCCCGCTACACCGACGCCTGCGGTGGATCTCAACATCCAGTACTGGCTTTGGCCGCCGTTGTTTCGCACCACAGCGAAATCTCCAACGCCATCGCCATCGTAATCTCCCGCAACCGGGATATCGTTCGTCGTTCCCCACGGCACGTATGTAACAGGCCCAGAAACAGCGGAGCGGTAATACCAGGTTCCTTGTGCTCCCGGACGATAGACCGCGACGTCTGCTTTGCCGTCGCCGGAGTAATCTCGAACAACTGTCGGATCGTCGCCGTTTTGGCCAAACTGTTCGATCCGAAGTGTGCTCGTTGCACTATTCAGGATATAGAATGCAGCCGAAAGAGCTGGACCCGGTCGCCAAACTGAGACATCGGTCTTTCCGTCACCGTCGAAATCGGCAGGCGTCAATACATCGTTGTCCAGGCCCCAGTCGAGGGCAACGGTCGGGCCGCCAGCGTTGAGATTGTAGAACCAGCGAAGTTGGCCATTAACTCCGCCAACATTCCGAACCACCGCATAATCCGTTTTTCCGTCTCCGTCAAAATCCACCGGAGCGTTTGAAACGTACGGAGCAACTAGCCCAGCCCAGCTGGTAGCAACCCGAAGTCCGTCAATGGAGGCATTAGGTGTCCCTGCATTTCCCTGTCGAACAAAAAAACGTCCAACATCAGAATTATCTGCGGCGCTGACCTGGCTAAGCGTTGCAGCCGGTTCAGGACCCGTAATAACGGGATTGATCCACATGTTGCAAATGTCGTTTGTTGTACCTGCAACCAATTGATAACTGATAACCACAAGTGCCGTAGTTCCAACCGGAAGGTCGGTGGCAGCGAATGCCTGAACATTTCCCGCGTTTCCTGTGGCCCTAAATCCGAGGTTATACGTATTAGGAACCGAACCCGCACGGATCGTTACGCGATTGACAAAACTCGTCGTAGACGTGCTTGAAATGAAACCGGCGAAGTAATCTCCAGTGGTGCTTGTATTTGCGGCAAGTCCCGTCGTATCGGTGACGTTTACCATAAATGCCGCATAGGTGGTTCCGGAGGTTTGAGTAGGAAAATTACGAAAAGTATCTTCTGCCGACGTGGTTACGCTGACGATACTCATTCTGTTGCCGACACCGGACGACGGATACCCAGCGTAGCTGAGACTACCGGCGGTTACCTGTATGAAACTTCCGGTGCCCGTATTAGTTACCCACGCCCCGCCGCTAACATTAGCACCTGCTCCGGCAGGTGCGTCAGTCAGTTGGCCGGCTGCGTAAGCGAAATCATCGACCCTGATCGGGCTGACCACCGCAGGGCTAGCCGCACGTTCGGGCACGGCCCCTTGCTTTTGAGCAGAGACCGACCCAAAACAAAACAAACCGGCGACGATCGCGGTTAAATAGAAGATGCCTATAATAGATTTTTTTTTCATCACTTCTCTCCAACAAACTACTTCTTAACCTGCCTTGGCGGCGCGGAAAATTGATTCATTAAACCAAACAAAAATGGTCACGGTTCCTCATCACTGGTCGAGTTGACTTTCAAAAATGATAGCATAAGTAAGGAAAAATAGTACTTCTGCAGGCCCTGAGTCAGGACCGAAAACGTAAATAGTTTGGTACAATCGAGGTCTTCGGATCCGGTGAACTAGTTGTATGAAGAATTTGCTAGCGAATTTCATTGTCGTCGTACTATTTGCATCCACGGCTGCATTCGCTCAAGACAAACCAAGCGGCGATAAAGACGAGGTCATTCGCGTCGACACTCAGTTGGTTGATGTTCCGGTTGCGGTCAATTCGTCGGCCGGGCTTCCGCTTGGCGGGCTAAAAGCCTCGAATTTCGTCGTCTACGAGGACGGAAAGAAGCAAGAGATCGTTGACTTCTCAACGACGTCAGCACCGTTCGAGGTCGCGTTGGTGCTGGACACTTCGGGATCAACGCGCGCGGACCTGCAGCTGATCCAGAACTCGGCCTTGTCGTTTATTTCTTCGCTTCGGACCGGTGACCGCGTGGGGCTGGTCGGGTTTAAGTCGGATCAGCGAGATGGCAAGACCATTGCGGTCTCGCAGATATTGAATGGCCTGACCGCTGACCGCGTTCGCCTTAAGGCCGCTATCCAGAGTGTGCGGATGAGTTTTGGCACACCTTATTATGATTCGATGCTCGCGGCTGCGGAGAGCCTGTTTCGTGATCAGCCGCAGGATCAGTTTCGCGGTCGTCGGGCACTCGTCGCTTTGACCGACGGCGTCGATTCGACAAGTATCGCGGAATTTGCCGAGATCAAGGAGGAACTCCAAAAGAAGGGAATAATTTGCTTCTTCATCAAGGTAGATACACGTGAGTTTTTTGAAGAAGGGCTGCTGGGCGATTGCCAGTCAGCTACCCGATTCTCGACTGCACAGATCCGAAGATATTATAAGAGCATCAAGGCCGGCAAGAATGCCGAAAAAGCCACCTCATTTTGCGGGCTCGGCGATTTTGAGAGGCTTGCCGTTAGCAAACGGCTCTACGAGATCGCCGATGCTGAGATGAACGAACTCGCTAAAGCGTCTGGCGGCCGCGTTTTCCCAGTTGCTGATCTGACCGAAGCCCGCAGTGCATTCAAGAGCGTCGCTGACGAGATCGGGACCAAGTATACGCTCGGCTATTATCCTTCGAACGACAAACGCGACGGCACCTACCGTAAGATCAAGGTCGAACTTAAGGGCCTGCCTCTCAATACCCAACTTCGTGCCCGCGAAGGCTATACCGCACCGCTAAATTAAGATCATTGGCGACGTATTACACAAATATCCCGAATTGATGCTGATGTGAATTCGTGATATTCGTGTAGTTCGTGGCAAAATCTTGTTATGGGTTCGAAATTCAAACGCGTTTGTTTAGTAGTGCTCGACAGTGCCGGAATCGGCGAGATGCCGGACGCCGCTGCGTGGGGCGACGCCGGGGCTAATACGCTCGGGCATATTCTCGAATCGCGGACGGTTAACATACCGAATCTTCAAAAGCTTGGCCTCGGAAATATCACTTCGCTCAAGGGTCTCCGTCCAGTAGATTCGCCGACCGGTTCTTTTGGCAAATGCACACTCAAATCAGACGGCAAGGACACAACAACAGGGCATTGGGAAATGGCCGGGATCATACTTAGGCAAGGGTTCCCTAAATTTCCAGATGGTTTTCCGCCGCGAATTATTGACGAATTCGTCACGCAAGCGAAAGTGCCCGGCATTCTTGGCAACATCCCCGCCAGCGGTACTGAAATTATCAAAGATCTAGGTGAAGAGCACATCCGTACGGGCAAGCCCATTATTTACACATCTGCGGACTCGGTCTTTCAGATCGCCGCTCATGAAGAGGTAGTGCCAATCGACCGTCTGTATGAAATGTGCGAGATCGCCCGCAACATCCTGCACGGCGACGACGAGGTCGCACGTGTGATCGCGAGGCCTTTTCTTGGGTCGACGTCCGACAATTTCAAACGCACCGAGAATCGCCACGATTACGCTGTTCCGCCGCCAAGCGGCAATCTCCTGCCAAAACTGAAGGACGCAGGGCTCGACGTCGTCTGCATCGGCAAGATCGCATCGATATACGACGGCATGGGCGTGACCGAGGACCTGACCGCTAAGAACAACGATCAGATCATCAACGTAACGATCGAGGCCCTCAAAAACGATTCTCACGGACTGATCTTCAGCAATCTCGTCGATTTTGATATGCTCTTCGGCCACCGCCGCGATACCGAAGGCTACGCAAAGGCTCTTGAGCATTTCGACGCTCGCCTGCCCGAGATCATCGACGCCCTCGAGCCGGACGACCTCCTGATAATGACCGCGGACCACGGAAACGACCCGAGCTATCCCGGCTCGGATCACACCCGCGAGTACGTCCCTTTGCTTGTCTACGGCAAATCGGCAAAAGGCGGCGTCGCTCTCGGCACGCGACAGTCGCTTTCAGATATTGGACAGACCATATCTGAGAACTTCGGCGTCGAGATCGCCGACGGCGTCAGCTTTTTGGACCAGATCTGACCTCATTCGCTGTCTAACCAACCGGGACAAGCATTATAGCCGAAGTGACATAACCCATTGTTACGCATAGAGTTAGCAGGGTTCGCCTTGAGTTTTGTCCCGCGCTGTCCCGCACTTGTCCCGCACCCTTGCGGGACAAATAACTCGTGTATTATCAACAGTTATGACCGTGATTTTGCTTTGTCCCGCCATTTTCAAAAAAAAAATCCATTATTTTGTCTTACTGTGTCGTCCTAAAAAAAGTTGACACAATCCTGGTGGAAGTTGACACCAATGTTGTATGTCCTGAATAGGGGTTACTGTGACGATCTCGATACCGGCGGTTAGCAAAATTTTCAAAGATCCATAACTGGCCGTACTTGGCCTTTTACCTATTTTACCATAAAATGCAGAAATAGAAAAAGGTATTAACCATGCAACAATCTTTTTGTCTCTCCGCACAATCGATCCAAGCTACAACGGCTAGCAGCGCCCTGTTTTTCGGGGAGGCCGTTTAAATATAGCTTCGGTCGTTGCCTCACCGAAACAGCTCCGGGCCAACAATAGTTTTAAGGCTCAAGTCCAATTCATCTCGTTGATTTCCGCTCAGCGTGCGAGTTGGTTTAGAATCTAGCAAATGTACAAATTTGAGGATGGAATTGCATATGAGGCGACTCGAACGTTGGATCGGAATGGGAAGTTGGGTATTGGTGTTTGCGGTGTATGGCGCTGTGGCCAGTGCCCAGACTGTTCGGGACGAACTATCGGCGTATGATGATTCACCGTCGCGTTTACGGGGAGTTATCGAGAAATTTGATGAAGATCGGGGGATACTCAACAGGTACTATTCAGCGCAGACCTCAAGTAATAGATCAACTCGTTTCAAACAGCTGTACGACGATCATTTGCAGTTATTAGACAGTCTCAGCTTTGATACGCTAAACCACAGTGAACAAATAGATTACCTGTTATTTAAAAACTTACTTGAACATGAGCAAAATGAGCTTTTGCGTGGGGACCGGCAGCTTGCCGAAATGGCGGGGCTGATACCATTTGCCAAGACGATCAACGACCTCGAAGACACACGCCGAAAGCTGGAGTTTGCCGATCCCGCTCATTCCGCGGCGATGCTCAATGATCTGGCTAAACAGGTTGCGTCGCTCGGTAAGGCATTTGATGACCCGAAAACGGTGAGGCCAAAACGGACCGTCGCCAACCGAGCGGCGAGGACGGTCGGCAGCCTTCGGGACACTCTACGGCGTTGGTACACTTTCTATAACGCATACGATCCGATGTTCACGTGGTGGTGCGAGTCGCCCTATAAAGCGGCGGATGATGCGCTAGGAAAATATCGAACATTCATCTCTGAGAAACTCGTCGGTATCAAGCCCGATGACAAGGTGACAATCATCGGTGATCCGATCGGCCGTGAGGCTCTAATCGCCGAGCTGAGGTTTGAGATGATCCCATACACGCCCGAGGAACTTGTGCAGATCGCGAATAAGGAATTCGATTGGTGCATCGCCGAGTTTGAAAAAGCGTCGCGTGAGATGGGTTTTGGCGACGATTATATGAAGGCCATCGAGGCCGTCAAGCAAAAATATGTCGAGCCGGGCAAGCAGCCCGAACTGATAAAGAAGCTGGCATACGAGGCGATCGAATACGTCGAGAAAAACGACTTAGTGACCGTGCCAAAGATCGCTCGTGACGGCTGGCGGATGGAGATGATGACGCCCGAACGGCAGCTCGTCGCACCGTTCTTTCTCGGCGGCGAAACTATCCTCGTCAGCTATCCGACCGACGGTATGACCCACAAACAGAAACTGATGTCGATGCGCGGCAACAACCCGCATTTTGCCCGTGCCGTGACGCATCACGAACTAATTCCGGGACATCATTTACAAGGCTATATGTCACGACGATATCGCGCGTATCGCGGCGATTTTCGAACGCCGTTCAACACCGAGGGCTGGGCGTTGTACTGGGAGTTCTTACTTTGGGACCGCGGATTTAACAAAACACCCGAAGACAAGATCGGAGCGTTGTTTTGGCGTTCCCATCGCGCGGCTCGGATCATCTTCAGTCTGAATTTTCACCTCGGCAATTGGACGCCCGAGCAATGTGTGGATCTGCTCGTCAATAAGGTCGGCCATGAACGTGACAACGCTCTCGCGGAGGTTCGGCGTTCGTTCTCAGGCGATTACGGGCCGCTGTATCAGATGGCCTATATGATGGGCGGGCTGCAGTTTCATCAGCTTCACCGCGATCTGGTGGGCACAAAAAAGATGACCGACCGCGATTTTCACGATGCGATTCTAAAGGAAGGCCCTATACCGGTCGAGATGGTACGGGCGATATTGACCAAACAGAAACTGTCTCGCGATTTCACACCAAATTGGCGGTATTACAAAATAGATTGACCATGGAGATCCGAGATGATTTTGGCCAAGACGTTAAGATCGCACTGGAATCGAGCAAAGCATTAACCGCGAAATTCGCGGAAAGACGCGAAATAAGAAGAATGTAGAACAAATGCTCCGATCTCTGCGTTTAAGTTTGGAAGTTATGAAACAAAATTATCTAAAACGGTCGGTTTTAATTGCAGCGGTGCTGGTCGCTGCCAATGTTGTCGGAGTTGCTCAGAAGGCCGCGGTTTCGGCGGTCAGTGAGACGAATGTAAGGGCTCAAATGCAGTTCCTCGCGGGTGACGCTTTGCAGGGACGCGGTAGCGGCAGCGTATTCGAGCGTATCGCCGCTGAATACATTGGAACGCAGTTCATGCAGTTTGGCCTCGAGCCTGCGGGCGAGATCGGACCAGATGGGAAGCCGACATTCGTACAGACCATCACGGTTCCGGGCCGTGAGGTTGTCACGGATATCAAGTTTGGGTCTGCTTTCGCCAAGCCGCCGGTTTTTGGCACCGATGTGATCGTGTTTGCGATTAATTCGAAACAGATCTCGGGCCCGCTGCAAAGACTCAAGCCCGGAGATGCTGCTGCCAAGGGCGCAGTAGTTTTGTTAATGCTCGGTCCGGACGACAAATTTGATCAGGCGACGATCGGAAAACTGCAGCAAGACGGAGCCAGTGCTATCTTGATGGCCGAAACGTCGGAGATTCGTTCGAATTGGGGTTCGGTCGCCGGCCGAAAAGTGAATATGTCACGCCGAGCCCCCAACCTGCTCGCGTTGTCAAAGGATGCCGCGGCAGCTCTCTCATCGGTCGCGGATGGTACTCAGATCGAGATGACCGCGCTCACCACCGGCGCACCGGCAACATTTACATGGAACGCGATGGGAAAGATCACTGGCACGGATAAAACGCGCGGTGCCGAGGTAATTTTGCTGACGTCGCACCTCGATCATCTGGGCGTTCGAGAGAATGCTCCGGGCGATGACAAGATCTTTAACGGTGCAGACGATGACGCGTCAGGTTCGGTCGCGGTTCTTGAACTCGCACGCTTACTTGCTGCCGGTCCAAAACCGAAGCGCACTGTCTATTTTGTCTGTTTCGGCAGCGAAGAGGCAGGTGGGCACGGAGCACGGTATTTTGTCGAAAATATGCCGTTTGCGAAAGACAAACTGGTCGCGAATCTCGAGTTTGAAATGATCGGCCGCCCGGATGCTAAGGTCAAGGCCGAGGAGCTTTGGCTGACCGGCTATGAGCGTTCGAACCTCGGGCCGGAGCTTGCAAAACGCGGTGCAAAGCTGGTTCGGGACCCTCATCCGGAGGAAAATTTCTTTCAGCGTTCGGACAATATCCAACTGGCAAGGGCAGGGATCATTGCGCATACGGTGTCGAGTTTTGGCCTGCACACCGACTATCACCACGCCAGCGACGAGGTCAAAACGATCGACTTTTCACATATGACGCGCTCGATCAACTCGATGGTCTTGCCGATTCGCTGGCTGGTAAATTCGAACTTTAAGCCCGCCTGGAACGAAGGGATGAAACCGTAAGTCTTTTTGCTCACGAAATTCACAAACGCCACTAAATTTCGGAATATGTCCTTGTTTTGAGTCGTTCGTGTGTTTTGCGGGAAAATTTTATCTCGCGAAACGGTGGCCGAGAAGCGACACAGGGATAAAGATCAACAATCCGAGGACTGCGAACCACAGCGGCTGTCCGGGGAGTAGATATAGATTGGCCGCCATTCCCAACGTCAGGATCACTCCGATGACGATCGGCAGCGTCGTGGTCTGCGTTACCTGATGGCTCATTTTGGTGACGATGAATCCACCTGCAAAGGAAGCCAAAAAATAGCCGATCAACACAACAACATAAGCTTGTACCGGGCCGTTTGCCATGTATTCGGCGAGCTTTGCCTTATCGGCAAGGATATCGGTAGACGGCGGTGCAAGCTGGGTTGAATTGAGCATCTCGACGATCATCATCACCGCAAACGCGACGATCAATGCGACGATTACTGAAAGGATCTTTCTACCCATTTTGGATCTCCTTTGGCTGGTCTGTTTCTATCGGATGCTCCATTTGTAAACCCAAACCATTATCGAAGTCAAGCAAAAAGCGGGAACCCGGCCTATGGCCTTCGGCGTTAATGGTCAAGACGAATGAAAAATAATAAAATATCGGAGTCCGTCCGAGTATAGTTGATCGCAGTTTGTTAATTTCGATGACACCCGAACGCTGGCAGCAGATCGAGGAGATCTTCCACGAGGCTTTAGAACTCGAAGCAGATGAGCGCTCAAAATTCATTTCAGAAAAGACCGGTAAAGACACAGAGCTAAGATCCGAAGTCGAAAAGCTGCTGTCGCAGTTTGATGAGGCGAGCAGCTTTATCGAGCAGCCGTTGTACGACAGCGCTAAAAACAACGTTCTTTCGGCCTTGCTCGATGAGACGGACGAAGACCCGATGGTCGGGACCGTTCTCGGCAATTACCGCATCGAACGCGAGGTCGGCCGTGGAGGTATGGGCGCCGTTTACGAGGCGTACAGGGCGGATGGCGAATTTCGGCTGCGGGTCGCCCTTAAGGTCGTCAAACGCGGTATCGATACCGATTTCGTGCTTCGGCGTTTTCGCAACGAACGCCAGATACTCGCGGCTCTTGATCATCCGTTTATCACGCGTCTGATCGACGGGGGCACGACGCCGGACGGGCGGCCGTATTTTGTGATGGAATACATCGACGGCCAGACGCTCTATCGCTACTGCGACAAAAAACGGCTGTCCATTAACGAGCGGCTCGAGCTTTTTTGCCGCGTTTGTGAAGCGGTCGAATATGCTCACGGAAAACAGATCATACATCGTGACCTGAAACCATCGAATGTTTTCGTAACGAATGACGGCCAACCGCGGCTGCTGGATTTTGGTATTGCAAAGCTCCTGGACCCTGAGATGGCTTCGGACACGCTGCAGCCGACCGCGACCGCACTGAGGATGATGACCGTCGATTATGCGAGTCCGGAGCAGGTTCGCGGTGAAAAGGTGACTTATGCCACCGATGTTTACAGTCTCGGCGTGATCCTATTTGAACTGCTCACGGGCCGTAGGCCGTACAAGCTCAAGAGCCGTTCGCCGCACGATGTCGCCCGTGCGATCTGCGACGACGAGCCTGTCATGCCGAGCGTGGCTGTCGGGAGCAGAGATCCGGACCTTGCGTCGGTCAACGTTAACCCATCGGCCGCAACGCTCGCCGGTCTGGTCAAACCGCAACGCGAAACGCCCGGTCAAATGTCCGAACAGCTTCGCGGCAATCTCGACAAAATCATTTTGAAAGCCCTGCAAAAGGACGCCGGGGGCCGTTATGTTTCGGTCGCAGCGTTTCGCGAGGATATCGAAAGGCACTTGAAGGGCGAGGCCGTCGCGGTAGAGCTCTCTATCCCAAAGCCACAGATAAGCGGGAACGAAGCCGAAAACGGCGGAAAGCTGGTCGCTGTGTTGCCGCTCAGCATCATGAGTCCTTCGAGCGGAGAAAATACGGACGAAGCATATCTCACAGTAGGGCTTGCGGACGCGATAATCACCCGTTTGACAAGCGTACGAAAATTGACGGTCCGCCCGACCAGCTCGATCACGCGGTACAACGAGCATCAGATAAATCCGTTTCGTGCTGGAATGGAGCTGGGCGTCGAATTTGTACTTGACGGGCGAATTCGCAGATTCGGTGACCGGCTGCGTGTTTCGCTTCAGTTATTGGACGTCAAAAAGGTAACGGCAATTTGGGCGGGCCAGTTTGACGAGAGCCTGGTCGATGTCCTCGAACTCGAAGACGCGATCGCCGAACAAGTGGCGGCGGCTTTGATACCGCAGCTCACCGGGGATGAAAAGCGAAAACTCGCAAAACGCGGTACCAATAACCCAAAGGCATACGAAGCATATTTACGGGGCCGATTTTATTGGAACCAGTTTACGATCACGTCATTTGGAAAGGCGATCGAATCATTCAAACAGGCGGTCGAGATCGATCCGGAATACGCCTTGGCGTATGCGGGGATCGCAGACTTTTATATCTGGGCCAATATTTACGGGCTTATTCCCGCAAGTGAATACTTCGAGAATGCAAATGCCGCGCTCGACAAGGCGCTTGCGATCGACGATCAGTTGGGCGAGGCGTACGCGTCGCTGGCTTTGGTCACGAACAACAACTTTCGTCCCGTCGAGTCGGAACGGCTGATGTTGAAAGCACTCGATCTGGTTCCGCATTATCCCCACGCGTACGAGTGGTACAGTGCTTTGCTGGTCTCAACCGGGCGAAATGCGGAAGGCGTTGAGGCTGTCAGAAAGGCCGAAGATCTCGATCCTTTGTCATTGCGAACAAAGACACTTGTCGCCTGGACAACCTACCAGACGCGTGATTACGAAGCCGCACTGGAGAAGGCCGAAGAGATCATCAGTCTCGAGGATAACTATCCGCAAGGCCATTTGCAGCGGGGAAATATCCTGATCGAGATGGGACGATCCGACGAAGCGGTCGCCGAAGTCGAGCGGGCGATGGAATTAATGCCGGGCTCGGCGCTTGTTCAGTACTACCTTTGTTTCGCTTTGGCTGCGGTCGGGCGACGCGATGATGCGATAAGACTTGCCGACGAAATGGAAGCCGCAGCGGCAACGGGGTATGTGAAACCGATGTTCCTCGGACTCTCACGCGTGGCGACCGGACAGCTTGATAAAGCATTTGAGTACCTCAATATTGCGGTCGATGAATTCGATCCGTGGCTTGTGTGGCTTACGACCGAACCAAAACTCGAGCCCATCCGATCGGACAGCCGTTACGCCGAACTCGTCGAACGGACAAAGATCGACGAAGGCCAGATGACCGACGAACCGGTGCGGGGCAGGACAACGGGCGGGGCCCGCGGTATTCACGAGGCTCCGACGATTCCGGCCCCGGAAATGCAGACGGGCAGCTTACCGGCGAGCTTTGGACGACGGCACCGAATTAAATTTGCGGTTGCGGGAATATTAGGCGTTCTGATCGCGGTGGGATATTTTGCCGGAATTATTGATGTCTCGGTAAGTCGCGGCAATCGAATGGTACTTCGGCCGATCTCGGCACCGTCGAGGGCGATCGCGGTACTTCCGTTCGAGAACGCAACCGGCGACGCGGCAAATGACTATATTTCAGACGGGATGAGCGACGCCCTGATAATTAGGCTTGGTGCTTTTCCGGAGATCCGAACCGTGACGCGTGCGTCGGCATTTCGTTATAAAGCTAATCAAATGGACCCGCAGGCGATCGGCAGGGAACTGGCCGCGGATAGCGTACTTGTCGGCACGTTGACCAAAAAGGACGATGAGTTTGTACTTAATACACAGCTTATAAACGTTGCTGACGGCAAGCGGCTTTATTCGATGTATTTCTCGGACAAAGCCGATAAGATATTGTCGCTCGAGGGCGAAATGATATCGCTCACGATAGAAAAGCTCGAGCTCAAGGCCGATAACCGCACGGCGATCGCCCAAAAAAGCTACACCGAAAATAACGAAGCGTTTTCACTATACTTAAAGGGCGAATTCAGCCGGCAGAAGGGAACTCCGGCCGGCACGACCGAAAGCATCGAGTTTTATAAGAATGCACTCAACCTAGACCCCAATTATGCACTCGCGTATCAGGGCCTTGCCCTGGCATATCGTTCGGCCCCCGCATACGGATCGATGGCACCGCAGGAAGCGTATTCGCGTGCAAAGGAAGCTGCTCAAAAGGCGTTGGCACTCGATCCGACACTTAACGCAGCGCACGTTTCGCTTGCGTCGGTAAAGGCGACGTACGATTGGGATTTCGAAGGTGCCGAACGCGAATACAAGCAAGCGATCCAATTGGGGCCGAATAATCCTGAGGCTCATAATTCTTACGGAAATTTCCTTGTCGCTATGGGACGAACGGACGAAGCGTTGAATGAGCTGCGGATCGCTCAGCAGATCGATCCGTTGTCGCTCAATATACCGACAAATATCGGATGGGCGCTGTACATTGCCGGCCGTTATGACGAGGCATTGGCGCAGATCAAGCAGGTGCTTGGGCGTGACCCTTCGTTTGCGCGAGCGTATATGAACCTCGGCGAGATACTGCAGGAGCAGGGCAAATACGACGACGCGATCGCAGCTTTTCAGAAGGCTCGTGAACTCTCAAAAGATCCGCTCGCTGATATGGCACTCGGCCACGCGTACGCAGTTGCGGGGCGTAGAAATGAAGCACTGAAGATAGCCGTCGATCTGGACAATAGGGTGCTTCAGAAGCAAGTCTCGCCATTTTTGCCCGCGGTCGTTTACGCCGGTCTCAATGAAAAGGATAGAGCATTTTACTGGCTCGAACGAGCCTTTCAGGAGCGCTCGAACTGGCTCACGCTAATAAAAGTGGGCCGCCGGATGAAGAACCTTCATGGCGACCCGAGATTTGATGACCTGTTAAAGCGGATCGGGTTCTAGTTCTTTCGGTCAATACAAAAAAGTAGGCCGCCTTACTAGACGGTCTCTTTCTTCATGCATTGGATCAAAGCCTTGTGCCGCTAACGGCGTGCCGTAGATGACGGTTGAGTTTGTGAAGTGTGAGTCGATCTTTTTCGGGGACTGCGACCGATCTTCCTCTTCTTAATTTACGTTTTTGGGGGAAAACCAAACGTGTATTTTCCACCCCGCGTTCAAATTGTGGTACGTACCACAATCTTATCAGCAATATTGCGAAAAATGCCGTAAAGTGACGTTCTGCAACGGTTTTTAAGCGGTTAGCGACATTGTTTTAGAGGATTGTGACAGTCAAAAACAGGGTCAGCGACAGTAAAATAGCGCCTAGCGACAATCCCAAAAACGCGGTTTTTAGAATTGTTGCCAGCCGAGCCGCCGCCGTGATAGTTGCCGCAAGTGAATTTCGCCTCTCCGGAACTGTTACGACAAAGCGATGAATTTGACCATGACCGAGAGATCGATGAGGTCCGCCTTAATCCGCCGTTTTCCCGGACGATCCGCATAATTCACCGATGAAAATGACGAGTCCGACGGATCTGATCTCACCGGCTGAGGCGACCGAGACACCGTCGCAGAGATCATCTCTCACGTAGTGGTCATGCAGAAGCATCGGAGACGGTGCGAACGAACTACTCAACTCCATTTCACATCGTGCTGAGTCCTGACTCTAGGAACAGGCTTTAGTCTTGCGGGCGATAAGCCAGCCGACAAAAATGCCGAGTCCCATGCCTACGCCAAAGGTGATCCCGACCGATGCGAACGGATCCTTTTTGATGCGATGAGCCGTGTCCTCGACCAGATCTTCGGCGGCATACACTCCGCGTTTGACCATTCGCTTGGCGTCCGTAATTCCGTCGTCAATAGCGAGAGCTGCCCGCTCTTTCAGACGATCGACATCCAGGGCGACCGGCACGATCCGCTCGGCCAAGTCAAAAGCATTTTTCAAAACACCGTTCTTCTTATCTATTGTTTCGTTTGCTTGAGCTAACATATTATTCTCCTCGCCGTTTTGCTAAAACGGCCTGAAATTTGTTCCCTCATAGAAATGGCGCGCAAATCACGTGCCGAATGAAACTGGGCTCGATCGCCCATTATTGGCCCGCTTTTCATAATCTCGAGTCAAGTGAGCGCAGCCGGGTATGTAAAATTTCGCGCTCGGCTCAGGGTCCGTTGAGATTCCGTTCGGAAATCCGCACTCAGGTATGTGAGACCGGCTTATTTATTGGTCGTTGCAATCCCGTAAGTCGGGCACGGTCCTTGCGTTTTGTATTTCTGAGGTGATGATATGAAAAGCACAAAACGTTATACAGATCAGACCTTTACCAAGCGAGTCGATCATGAGGGCGGAGCCCGGCGGGCGGCGATGAAACTCAGTGAACCGACATTTTGCCCGCGGTGCGAATCGCTCTATAGTGACGGTCATTGGTTTAGCCCGACCACCCCACGCGAAACTGCAAAGCACGAACATTGGCGGCCTGCGACCGAGGTGATTTGTCCCGCGTGTAAGCAGATCGAGAACCATATTGTCGGCGGTTATGTCACGATGAGCGGCGGATTTATTGCTAAACACCACGATGAGATCATCAATCTTATTGAGAATGAAGCGAACCGGGCGGCCGAGGACAATCCGTTGTCGCGTGTCATGCAGCTCAGCAACGCCGGCGACCGGACCATAGTCGAAACCACGACCGAACATCTGGCCCAGCGTCTGGGACATGCTCTGAACAAAGCGTATTCGGGCGAGGTCAAATACGATTTCTCGCATGAGAATAAGGTGGCAAGGGTAAACTGGCATCGCGACTAGATCGCGGCCCTGAATTTGGGTGACAAAACAATCGGGGTCGAACGTGCCTTGTTGCGCTTCTTCGTCATTTGATACTTGGGCGCCGTTCGTGACGATATTCAAAACCACCCGCTACGTCCGCCAAGGCGGCCTTGTGCCACGCTTTCTCAGACAGGAAGGAAGCGGGTGGTTCCGGCGTGTTCATTTTTCCTTGCGATAGCAGGTTTCGCCCTTTTCGTTTGCCAGGCAAATGAATGATTTGCCGTACTCATCAGTCTTAGTGCTGATGTCGTAGGTTTCGCGCTCAAGGGTGTAATTGCGTTCCTTGTTCGACGCTGGGCTGCAGCTGAATGTCTGCCGCCAGAAATTTTTCGACGGGATCAGTGTGATCTGCGAGCCATCGACCACATATTTGCCTTGCTTGTCGTTGAAGAGTGCCGTCGTGCAGCCGTATTGGGTCGACTGCAGATAGCCGATAAAGCTAAATCGCCCGTCCGCGTCGAACTGGTATTTCTGCGTATTGCCGTTGCTCGGCGTGACGGAACCGGTAACCGTGTTGCGGTCGCCGAGCAACGACATTCCGCCCGTCTGCCACGTGCCGACCAGAGCCTGGGCCGAAGCCGAAATTGCCGCGGCCGTTAAAATTACGATAAGTATGAATGAACGATTGAACATATTATTTCTCCTTTTTTGTATGAATTTAGGACGCCAACGAGCGTCGTTTGTTTTACTCCGCAACCTGAGGTGCCGCCGGGCGTTCGAGCGACCAGCCGACGGCCATGAAAATCTGTTCGTCTTTTGACGTGTTCTTTAGCCTGATCTTCCACGTTCCCGCCGCAACCGGTTTATTACAGAAGAGTGAGCGAATATCGCTGTCGGCGATTTCGCTGCCGGCCTCGTTTTTGCTCCGGATCACGCCGGTTGGATCGATAAGGAACGCCGAGACCGAACTTTCGGCTACGAAGGTCACTCCGAGATTGGCAGCACCTACAGCCGAAATGTCGATATCCATCGTGCCTTCTGCTTCGAGCTTTACCGATTTGGAAAAGCTGTTCGTTGCGGCGGCGCCATACGACGCGTTTCGAAAGACATTGTCGTAGAGTCCGTCGGTGACGTTCTCACCGAGCAAATTGAATCTGTCGAGGCCGGTCGGATCGTTATTATACGGTATCGGGTATCTGCCGTTCGGGCCGGTGACAAGCTGCGGTTTGACAAAGCCCGTGAAGTTTCGCAGGTTCGTCAGATCCTTGCCGAGATCCTTGGACGTGCCGTTGACCGGGACGCCATGAGTTGCCGATCTGACGGTGACGGCACCGTCGTTCCAGGCCGCCTCGCCGCACATTACGGGCAGCGGATTGCCCGCGAGTGCCGAGAACCGCACGCCTTTTTGATCGGTGACGTCCATATTGAATTGCTCGACGGCGTCGGGCCGCATTTGCCTGAGCGACGTCAGGCGGTCGCCGAAAAAGTCATACGCGACATCGAGTATTGCCGCACAATTCGAACCGGCATTTGGCGTGGCGATCATAACGAGATGTTTCACTACGGGCCGGTTGTCCGGGCTCGCAGGCATCAACGAATTAATGTAGAACCGCGACACCAGGCCTCCGATCGAATGTGCGACCAGATCGACGTGCCAAGCGTTGGCGTCCTCCTGAGCAAAGCGGATGTACTTTGCCAGTTCGACTGCGTTCTTTGATATCGGCAGCGACGGTTCGTTCGTCAGTTTCTTGCCCGTGAGCATGCGGCCGTGCGAAGGATCTTCGCCGACGATGTACGGCCTCCAGCCCGCACTGTGTGCTGTGACGAGATAATACGGCCAGCCGGCCCATTTTTGGTTTGTGCTCCACAGGCCGTGGACGAGCACGACTGGTTTTGGCGCGATCTTAAGTTTTTCGGTCTTTTCGTCCTGCACATTTCCCGCCTCTTTTAGTACGGCTCTGAGAGGATGTTCGTAGTGCGGGCGGCCATCGTCGTACCAACTCTGGCCCTCGCTGTCCCAGATGTATTCGACCTCGCGTTCCTCACCTGCTTCGAGGCGTAGGCTCGATTCCGCATTTGGCAGGGCGACATGCCAGGTTGCACCGACCTTGTTCGATTCGATCTGATCAAAGCTGAGATCGGCGTATTTGGTCTCGGCTGACATATTCAGCACTTTCGCCTTGATCTTTATACGATTTCCGTCGATCGTTCCCGATCGCGGGATCTCTTGCCAGTTGCCGAAGTCAGGGAATTTTGGGTGCTCGAATTTGTATTCGGTGATAAGCAGTTTTTCGGGACAACGCGTAAAACGCCATGTTACCTGATAAATAAATCCTTTGACCTGGCCGGTATCGCCGCCCCAGATCTTTGAACCCGAAAGATGGTTAGGATCGTTCGGATCGATCTGTTGGCCGGTGATCGAGAATGTGGCTCCGGGCTCTTTGATCGTTTGTTTGTCAGTCTTGTCGAACGGCTCGTTGTTCTTTACCTGGCAGTGGCCGCTTCTTTTGGTGTGCTGTTCGCGGTTGTATTCGCCGACGGCATCCGGCAATGCGAAATTGAAGCTGTACGCTCCGCTGAATTCGTCAACGCTGAGGTTGAACGATCTGGCCGGCCCTTGCACCTGTGCCGAGGTCCGGCGGTTGTCCGTGCCCTCGATAATGAACCAGTGGCCGTTCTCGCGGGAATTGCATGTGTCAAAAACCCTTTCTTCGCCCCAGTTGAGGCTTGTGTCAGTGTACGAAACCTTGGCGCTGACCACTGGCGTTTTCGGATCGGTGCCATCGATCGTCAGGCGTCCGTTGTAATCGTAGTCACGCGATGTCTTGTGCTTGATGCGATCTTTTTCCTTGCGAATTCCGGGCTCGTCCGATTCGAGCGAATCTTTGAGGATCTTCGAATACGTGACAACACCGCTCCAGCCGCCCTGACAGACAGGCTTTTTCTCGCTCTTGACGGGGACGATGCCCTTCTGTGAACCCCGACGTGTTTGGCCAAAAACGGCCCCACCGCCTGAACTGAGATCGAATATCACCAGCGAAAGTAGGATCTTCGTAAAAATATTGCGTTGCATTTTGCTCACCTCAGATTTGTTTGGAACTGCATTAAGACCACACGGTTCCCTGAAAGGTAAGGCGAGAAAAGAGCGGAGTCGGTATCAAAAGAAAATGCGGACCAGAGGCCCGCATTTGCAATAACAAGTTTGGAGGATGTTATTGGTTAATAACTTCAAGGGTGTAGAGTGACACTGAGAGAGCTTCGAGCTCGACAGTGTGTTCGCCCTCACCGCTGAAAACGAGCGTGAAAAATCGCTCGGGCGAGTAGCTTTGGTTTGAACCGTCCGGAGCTGTGACCTTTAGCGAAACGGGCCTTTCGGCACGAATGACCACCTTTACTTCTTTGTTGGCGGCAACATTCATCGTGTACGAATCTCTGCCTCCATTGACGATGACCTCGTTATAGAAGCTGTTGTCCTTGTCCGGATCGATTCGGATCGTTTTGACCTTCGTCTTTTCGACAGGAACTGCCGGAATTGCGAAAACGGTCGAGCTGCTGATGAGCATTGCGAGAGAGATAATGGTTAGATAATTACTGATCTTTCGAAACATATAAATGTACCTCACTATGTATTAATGGAAGGCCAAACGGCCCTCGACTGCCAAGTATGCGAGCCTCTCATGCCAAGATCCGGCCGAGGCTCGATCGAGCTGCTATATTGCACTCAATCTTTCGTACGCGGTGCTAACATTAAAAGTTCACCGCTTTTATGTCAATTGTGATCTGAAATATGGCCGGGACGGCGATGATCGAGTCCCGGCGTATTTGTTTCCGGTCGTAGGATCATTTCCCAACAGTGTCGACGATCGCCTGAGCTGCCTGTTCGACTACCGTTGAAATGATATCGTCGCCATTAGACTTGGCCTTCGCCTTGAACTGTTTGACGAAGACCGAACTGTTGTTAGCAGCCGAGACGATCGCCAGGTCCAGCGTGAGTTCGTCCTTGGATTTAACACTGCCCGAGAGCGACGTTGCTGAGACGATGGCGGTTGTCGCCATTTGTCCGGCGATGTTGCCGACGGCCGAACCGGTGTGGCCGATGCCGGTCTGCGAGACGACCGAGCCGAGCATCTTGCCGAATCCGCCGAAACCACCACCTCCTCCTTTTTTATGCGAAGCGGTCGCCGTGAGAATGTAGTCGCATTCCTTCTGCTTTGCTTCGTCGGCCTGAGCCGAGGCGAGTTTTGCTTCGAGCGGTATGATCTCGACCTTTGTACCTTTCAGGTATGAGGAAAGCGAATTTTGGATCGCGGCGCTCAGATCGGCGGCCGTGATGCCTTCGCCAACGGCTCCGGTCTTGACGCCGGCGAGGCCAATACGGACCGTGCCCTCCCGTTTGGCGCCGACGCTTGCAGGAGCGTCATTCCTGAGAGCTGCTGCATTACGAATGCCCGAAGTCATGCCTGACGATGCATTAGAAGACGATGCGTTTGACGACGAACTCGAGCTAGAACCGTTGTACGAAATGCCCGAGGTATTTCCGGCTGAGTACATTTCCGACGCGGACTTAACTTCGCGGTAGTCTGCCGGTGCTTCGAACAGCGACTGATCGAGCGTCGCTTTCGAGAGCTCGACGACCTCCTGGGTCATCGAGAAGCTTTCTTTGCCGCTCGCATCGTACGACGTCATTTTCTGCCACAGCGGATAACCCGACTTGCCGCTGCCAAGGGTTTTCTGCACGATCTTATCCTGACAGCCGGCCGATCTTCCGCCGTTATATCCGTTGTATTGACGCGTTTGTGTACAGGCGATCCCGAATTCGGCGTCGATGACCCACATATCCATTTCCATTTTTGTTTTGGACGGAAGGCATGCGTCCGGCGTCGATTCGGTCTCGATCGTCTGAATGATGTGGCGTGCGGTGAAGCCGAACATTTGCTTGCGTTCCCCGGTGTCCTTGATCGTGGTCGTGACTGTCATCGTGCCGCCTTTGGTGACGGGACCTGCTTGTCCCGACTTGACCGTTCCGGGCGTGCTTGTTACGTCATCGTAATAGGTGACCGTATAGGTCTTTGTGCCCGGATTCATCTGCAGATCGCGGCCGAGGTCGCACTGTGTCAGCGAGATCATCGCTCCGCCCATCATTTCGGTGCGTTGGCGCTTGCCTTTGATGTACGTCGTGTTCTCCATCGTTTGTCCGTTCATGGTCTGTTTGATCTTGACCTTTGTATCCGCGAGGGCTGACCCTGAGACCAAAAGTATTGCCGACATTACGTATAGAATGGTGTTTTTCATGATTGCTCTCCTATCCTCTTATATGAATCATAGTCGGCGAAAACCGCCGTCAGCAGGTAAGGCGACAGGCAGCTTGAAAAAGTATCAGCGGCTCGCGAATATTCTCTTGCGTAGGAAACGGCGAAGTGCTAAGTTCCTTGTGCTGAATGAGTTTTGTAAGGGACGGTAGCAAATGAAAGTAGTTTTGAAGACAGCACTTTTCTTTATCGGGATAATATTTTTCACGGGCGGAGCGTGTCCGTCGAACGACACGACGCCATCGAACAAGGTCGCGCAGACGGAGATCTATCAGAGCTATTCGATCGCACAGAACGGGCAGAATTATGACGTGACGGCTTACTTCCGTATCGGCGGCAAGACAGGGACGACCCTTGCACTGAGCCCGCCAAGTACCGTGACCTTTAACGGCCAACCAATGAAGGAGCACCTCAATACATCATCGGGAACGTATTACACAGCCACAATTGCGAATACGGCGACGGAAGGAACATTTGCGTTCACCGATCGAAACTCGAAAACGTATGCGAATAAGATCGATCTGACGAGAATTGCCATGGCTTCGGGAAAGCTCGCGGTCAACGGCACGACGCCGGTTACATTGCCGCTGACGGGAACGCCCCCGGACTCGGCAAATCTGAATTTGGAATTGAACAACCAGATGGTGATCGTCAGTTCGGGCCCCGGCGATATGGCCGAAGCCTATTATGACAAGCTAAAGAATTCGATAGTCGTATTGCCCGCCGCTTGGAACAAGACGCCGAACGGAACGGTCGCGATCGATCTTGAGGTACGTAATTCGATCCCAACGCAACAGGGAACTCAGCTTGGAGGCGATATTTCGTTTTCTTACGATACGCGGCCGTTGAGTGCCACACTAGCCAAGGCGAAGCCTCCGGTGAAAAAGGCGTCAGCGAGTAGGACTGGCGGAAAATAGAAATTTGGATGCTCTAGACATAGCGGCCTCGGTCAGGTGGATCAAACCTGACCGCGGCCGTTGCTTATACGTTATTCTGGTTAACCGACCAAACCTGCGTAGTTATCAGCGTATTTTGGCGGCATCGGTGACTGGAGGAAGTTTGCCCAATTTTCCGGCGTTGCCATGTTTTGATATGCCTCGGTCATTTCGGGCGTGTTTACCTCGAGCATAAAGCGGTCTTCGATCCAGAATTCGATCAATTGGAACAGTCCGCCGCCGCGATTTGCGGTGAAACACCGCCAGCCTTCACGCTTTGCGATCGCCTTGATCGATTCTTCGTCGAGCGGTGAATTTATGTTGAGGTGAACAGATCCGAAGAGCGACGGTTCGTTTCCGGGAAGGAACGTGCCTTCATAATCATCAGTTCTTGTCTCTTTAGTAAAGGTCGCTTCGTCGGGGAGACCGATACCGGGGACCAGATTGACGTCGATAGGTACGAGTTCGACAAGGGTTCCTTTACCGTCATCAGCAAACGCGACATAGCCGCCGGGACTCGGCGGGAACGGAAATGCGTAGCCGCCCCAAAGCTCGGCGAGAATATTGGCGACGTGTTCAGGATTTTTAACTCCGAAAGAAATATGGTTGATCATTGCAGTTTCTCCTCAGTATGAATTATCGGACTTTGAAGTCCGTCATCAGGTAAGGCGAAACTTTTGATCGGAAAGTATCACAAGAAAATTAACCGCAGAAACGCGGAGACGCAGAGAGATAAAAAAACTTAGGAAAAACCTCTGCGACTCAGCGTCTCAGCGGTGAAAAACTATTTGCTCAACTGGCCGTACAGCCACGCTTTGGTCATCTTCCAGTGGCGTTTGACGGTGATGGATGACACGCCGAGTACTTCGGCGGTTTCGTCGGTTGTGAGGCCGCCGAAGTAGCGAAGTTCGACTATTTTGGCTTTGGTCGGATCCATTTTGGCAAGTTCGGTGAGGGCGTCGTCGAGGGCGATGAGGTCGGCGGACTGCTCGTCCGAGGCGTCGATCTCTTCGTTAAGGGTCATGATCTGAAATTCGCCGCCACGCTTTTCGGCGTTGTGTTTGCGGGCATGATCGACGAGAATGCGCCGCATTTGATTGGCCGCGACACCGACGAAATGCGCCTTGTTCTGCCACGAGACCTGTGTGATGTCGACCATTT
>CAZVDM010000026.1:1698-29183 GCA_964625555.1 uncultured Chloracidobacterium sp. | reverse complement strand
GCTTTTCGGGCGTCGATGACGCCCCAGCCTTGGCGGTCTACTTCGTATTGCGGCAGGCGTTCGGCGGTTGAGATCAGGATGCGTTTTATCGCTCCGGGCGTCAAATCGGGATTTGCCTCGATCATTTGGGCGATGACCGATGAGACGATAGGGGCTGAGAACGAAGTTCCGTCCACGTACTTATAGTGCCGGGTAATTACGTTTTCACGCCGTATTTTCAGGGTTATGAGCTGCCGGATGCTGTGCGGCTCCCGGTCGGCGGCGGCGTCGAGTTCGGGATCGATGTCGGCATTCGCATCGATGATCGGATGCAGGTCTTCGTCGGCTGCCTTGTCTAAAATGGCGAGTAATTCGGCCTGCTGCGCGGTCGGCGTGTTCGGCAATATCGGTGCCGGGACCCAGATCGACGAGGCGATCACCTCGGGCTTTTGCAGCCCGTCGATCGTCGGGCCGTAGGACGAACGGTACATTCCGCGCTTTGCACGATTGATCGAATTTTGATCGTCCAGACCGCCAACCGCGATCGCTGACGGAGCACTGGCCGGCGGCAGGACCGGATGATTTGGCAAATGGCCCGCGTTCCCGACCGCGCATACGACCGTAATGCCGGCACGCGAACATTCCTCAACGGCCTGCGACAAAGGGTCGCTCAGATAGCTCGCTTCGTAGTCGCCGCCGGCCGAGATATTGACGACGCGGATGTTGTATTTCCTTTGGTTTTCGAGCACCCATTCGAGGCCGTCCTGGATGTTTTGATCGGTGATCCGGCCCGTGCGCGCGAGTTTAACGAGCACAACGTCGGCTTCGTGCGCGATGCCGCGGTAAAAACCGTTTGACAGCGAACCGTTGCCTGCCGCAACGACCGACGTCATCATTCCGTGCCAACTGGCAACGTCCGGCTCGAACAGCGACGAAAGGTCGCCGTCTTTGTCGAGCAGGCTCCGATAAGCGATGATGCGGTTTCGCGGCGTTGTCAGATCGACGTGCGGATAAAACCCCGAATCGAGAAACGCGATCGTCACGTCGTCGCCCGTAAAGCGTTCGTCCGCATCCAGCCGCAAAGGTGTCGATAGTACGTGTGAACCGTCCTTTTGCATCGCCGCATCGGCCACGATCTGGTCCTTGGCTCGTTCAAAAAGCCGCACGCACCTCGCACAGACCGCCTGAAATTCGGCCGTGTCAGGCGCATTCGCACGGATCAGTTTTGCGAGGTCTCCGGGCAGTGACACGAGCGGAACGTATTCTTCGCGCGACGAGCGAGAACACACCGGACACGCCGTCTCGCCGGCAGCGATATCCGCGATCGTGCTTTGTCTCGGAAGTAGAAGTGATTCCTGTGGAGTCATTTAGGGATTTAAGTTTTCCATAACGGGCGAGTAAAATCAATTTGCGGAATTTGACCACGAAATTCACGAAAGGCACTAAATTTCCTGAGAAAGAGTCCGCCCGCGAAGAACGCGAATCTTCGTACATCAATCTAAGTAATTTTCTTATTCGCGTCCATTAGCGTTATTCGCGGACAAACTCATTCAATTTTTTCGTATTTTTAGTGTCTTTCGTGGGCAAAAATCTTATGGAACGTAAAAGGATCGGTCTTGCACTTTCGGGCGGCGGGGCACGCGGGTTCGCTCATATCGGCGTTCTCAAGGTTTTTGCCGAGCACAACATCAAATTCGATATGATCGCCGGAACGTCCGCCGGCTCTATTATCGGCGGCGCGCTGGCCGCAGGAATGACGCCCGCCGAAATGGAAACCATGGCCCGTAAGGTCGGCTATATCAACATGATGCGGCCGTCATTCTCGTTCAAGGGGCTGCTCTCGAGTGCTCCAATGGGCAAGTTTCTGCGGCGTGAATTGCCCGTCACGAGATTCGAAGACCTGCCGATTCCCTTCGCCGCGGTCGCATACGATCTCACCGCCGGACGCGAAGTCGTTCTTTCCGAAACCGGCGATCTTGTCACCGCGATTCGCGCGAGCTGTGCCGTTCCGGGCGTTTTTGCACCTGTAAAAGGCGAGAACGGCGAGCTCTTTGTCGACGGCGGCGTGACCAATGTTATGCCCGTCGATGTTGTCCGTGCAATGGGCGCCGACATCGTCATCGCCGTCGATCTGCTCGCTTGCGGCTCAAAACCAAGCGGGGTTTCCGGAACCGCCGCGGGCATCATGATCCGTTCCGCGATGACGCTGTTACGTACCTCGGCAAGTTATCAGGGCACACGCGCCGACCTCGTGATCGCTCCGGCGATCGCCCATCTGCGGCCCGATCAGATCCGCAAACGCGACGAATTTTTCCCGCC
The DNA here is from genome assembly GCA_964625555.1 of uncultured Chloracidobacterium sp. Classification (GTDB taxonomy): domain Bacteria; phylum Acidobacteriota; class Blastocatellia; order Pyrinomonadales; family Pyrinomonadaceae; genus OLB17. Next base: position 26,885 of record CAZVDM010000026.1, on the reverse strand, counting down.
CGGCGAGTCGTCAGCTCGCGACAGGATCGACGAGATCCTCGCTTTTATTGAGCAAACGTAAACACAAATCTATTTTACCGCTTGCAACAAGCGCACGAATCTTGCATCATACCTTTTGTTAATCCTGCTCTCGCGCATCAACGGTGATGCGCCCCGTAACTTGGATTTGTTCGACGGCGTTTGGAAGGCGAGAGGGTTGGTCGTTATTTGGTACCTGAAGCAGCTCGCATTTCATGCGAACGTCCGAATGCTTGGATTCTTGAGGAGCAGACCGTATCTCCGTAAGATCAGATCCTATTTCGAGCTTCTATTCAATTCCCCGATTCCGAGGGAAAAGGAAAAAATCTAGTTATGTCAATGAAACTTTACGTAGGAAATCTGTCTTTCCAGACATCGAGCTACGAGTTGGAAGAGCTGTTTGCGTCGGTCGGCACGGTCGAGTCAGCAACTGTGGTCGAAGACCGTGAAACCGGCCGTTCACGCGGTTTTGGCTTCGTTGAAATGTCGTCCCAGGCAGAAGGCGAAGCGGCAATTGCCGAATTTAACGGCAAAGAGGTCAGCGGCCGCGAGATCAAAGTGAATGAAGCGAAGCCCCGCGAAGACCGCGGCGGTGGCGGTCGCGGCGGATATGGCGGCGGTGGCGGTGGCGGACATCGCGGTGGCGGTGGCGGCTACGGCGGCCAACGCGAGAGCCGTTGGTAAGATCGCAGGTACATAAAGAAAGCCCGGAGCTTGCCGCTTCGGGCTTTTTTCATTGATCCTGATTCTTTTTCGGTTTATTCGGTGGTTTCGGCTTTGGTTTTGCGGCCGGCTGGACAAAAGACGATCCAACAGCCGTCATCGGGCCGATTATGTCAAATGGCAGTTCTTTGACGACCTTGCCGTCAACAAAGATCTCGACTCGATATTTTCCCGCGGTCCATTTGGTCTTTGGTTTTCCGTAAAAATCCACGCGGCTCTCGCCATTCTTGGTCGTGTAACTGGTCGAAACGACGTTTGTATCGGCCTTCACTCCCGGCACACTGACGGCGACAAAATTCATCTTGACCGTCGCACCTGAGTCGGAATTCAGTTGAACAATACAATAAATGCGGGCATCGGTTGTCTGAAAGGTCGAAACCTGCTCGCCGGCCTGTCCGTTACCGTCGTCTTTTGCGAGGTAGATCGCTTCGACGGCAACCGGTGTCTTTGCAGGTTCGGGTTGACCTGCAACGAACAACACCGGCAACAACAGCATGGCCGCAATCGCGGCAAATTTCGAAACGCGTTCAATATGTCGAGAGTTCGCCATCTTTTTTGATTAGAGACGGAATAAAGCGGCGAAGTTGTATTTACCGAAGAAAATTATGCGGTAATTGTTTCCAGGACCGGTCGTTTATTCTCCAGTGCCGATCCGATCGCTTGCCGCAAGGCAAAGGCGTCGCCGGCATCCACTGTGGTGACGCCCAGCACATTCTCCATACCGCAGGCCGACGAAGCGATGACCGGAACGCCGGCGGCACACGCACGCAGCAGCCTCATTGGTTTGTGCTCGACGAATGCCGGCAGCACTACGAGATCCGCCATCTCCAGCCAATCATCGCCGCCGCGCGTCACATCAAACCCTTCCCAGAAATCGGCACTCTCGATATTTGGGCCAAGCGTGATCAGGGAAACGTCGAGGCCGCGAATCGCTTCTCGAAGCTCGTAGCAGCCCTTTCTTCCAACGGTTGATGCCGGAAAAACGATACGCGGCCTTGCGCTTTTGTGTTTATCAAATGCAATTACCTCGGGGATCTTCCACGCGAGCAGCTCTGTTTTGTCGGGAAAAAGAGCGGCAATTGCAGAATGTGTAGTTACGATCCGGCGCGCATTTTTCAGAGCAACTTCCTCGGCCTCGACGAGTTTCGGGTCCGCGCGAAAATCACCGAGCGTTTTGCTCTCACCGTGAAGCTGAAAAGCGTGATCAAGCCGTTTCTGGAGTTCCGCCATCGGCAGTGCCGTCATCAAAACGTCAAATGTACGGCCGCCCAGTAGACCGCTCCGCCATAGGTAAGGGAGCAAATTTTGCTGGACGACGACATGAAGGACGTCAAATCTGAGCTTTTTGGCATAGCTCGCTGCGAGCTGTTCGTGGGTCGCGAGCAGGTTCTTTTGTCGCTCTGCACCCTGAGCCGCAAGGCGGCGGGATTTGATCGAGCGAACGGCTGTAATGTAAACAGACGGGCTGACGCGGTCGAAACCGCCGGTGTTCCACGCATAGTTCGCCCGCTTAAATCTATTGCCGTCCAGCGGCAGCAGCAACACGTCCTTTTCGGTTCGGTTGGCCTGAACATAACGGTCGAACTCGCTCGAAAACTCATCAACAAGGAACGCTGTCTTGCCAAAATCAACATTTTTTTCGGGCTTCACTGATCGAAAACAGTCGTCCATTCCGCACGACGCACAACTGTTTACTTGATCGATCTTGGCGTTTCTCTGGATCTGATGAAGTGTCGGTCGATCTTGTTTGGTCCCGCGAAATCTGACCAACAGATGGTCGCCCGTCAACTCTGTTTCGATCCGAAACGGGTGTTCGGAGCGAAAACGAAGATCAACATAATTCCAAAAGACGGTCGCATCTCGGCCTTGTTCGGCAAGTGAACCGGCAATGGTCTGTGTGTGAGCGTGGCGTTCGACGATCTCAAAATTGGCCTTCAGCGCAGCATCGTAAAGTGCATTCGAAAGCTGACAGAGTCCACCACCCACGTTTGGAATTATGCAGCCTTCGCGAAGCTCACGGCCCTCAACGTAACCCCGTGACGATGTCGTTCGGCCAACATGTTTCCAAAATGAGAATATTTCGCCTGCCGGTATCTCAAGCCCGTCAAGCGAGGCGATCGCAACGCGCAAATTCTGGATCTTTCCCGCGACGAGAAATCTCTCCTCGGGCTCGATCTCGGTCCAGAGCTTACTCTTTGACTCGGCAATCTCGGTCCGCTCGATCAGACCTTCTCCTTTGCGATGCCGGTTAACTCGGCGAATTATCGTGTCGCGAAGGATCCGCTTTGACTGGAGCCCAAGGCTCTTAACGCGAAAAATAGCCGCCTCACGGATCGTCGGCAGGCGGCGGGCGGTTTCTGGTGAATGTGTGAGGCTCATAATCCGAATAACTAATGAAACATAATGCCACGTGTTTTGCAAAGGATTTGATAACGCGAATGCTACAATATTGACGATTTATGCAATTCGTATTCTCACGGCGTTTCTTTCTGCTGATCGCACTCGGCATTCTGCCGTTATCGCTATCTTGGAACTATCCGTCGCTGCGTTACGGGGTATTGCTTTTTGACGCAATCTTGTTGATAACTGCGATCGCCGATCACTTCCTCAGCCGGCGGTTGATCGACGATCTGACGATCTCGCGGGAATTCGAAAAGCGTTTTGCCATCGGCGACACAAATCAGGTAAGACTCATAATCTCCAATATTTCGACCCGCGACATACATTTGCGGATCAAGGACGAATATCCACCCGAACTGCGGCTCGACGATGTTCGCGAAGCGACGTTCACAGTGGATGCGCAGACCTCAGCGGAATTTCAATATGCGGTGACGCCGCCGAGGCGCGGACGCTATGAATTTGGCCGAACCGCCGTAAGATTCGGTTCGCGGCTTGGATTGGTCTGGTGCCAAACGAAGTTGGGGGAACCACAGTCGGTCAAGGTTTATCCAAATATGCGGCGGGCCCGCGAAATGGAGCTTAAGGCACTCGGAGCCAGATCGTTCCTTGCGATCCAACGCCGTGCGGTTAGGCGCGGCGAGGGGCGCGAGTTCGAATCGATGCGCGATTATGTTCGCGGAGACGAACTGAGGCATATTTCGTGGACCGCAACCGCGAGGCGCAACAAACTCACGACAAGGCAATACCAGATCGAACGCGACCAGACTGTGATCATCGCTCTCGACGCCGGCCGGCTAATGACAGGACGCATCGGGAAAGAAACGAAATTTGATACAGCGATCCACGCTTCGCTTGCTCTCATTTCTGCGTGTGCGCGTGCCGGCGACAATTGCGGACTTGTCGTGTTCGGCCGCCGTGTAAGAAAATATCTTCCGCCGAAGCGAGGCGTCGAACATGTCGACGCGGTTCTCGAGGCTCTTCACGATCTTGAGCCGGAACTGATCGAACCGTCATACGCTAGAGGCTTTCAGTTTATTGCGTCGAACTCGAAAAAGCGTGCGTTCGTCGTGATCCTCACGGACCTTGTTGACAAGGACAGTTCCCGTGAATTGCTGACTTCCCTGAAGCTGCTCCGGCCGCGGCACCTTCCGCTCGTAGTGACGATCGGCGATCGCGATCTTAACGCCGCAGTGAGCCAGGCTCCGACCGAAATAAAGGATGTTTTCGCACAATCCGCCGCCGAAGAGATAATCCATCAACGCGAAACCGCCCTAAGAATGGTCGAAACCCTCGGCGGGCTTGCGATCGACGTAACGACCGAAACGCTTGCACCGAGACTCTTAGAATCATATTTAAAGGTAAAAGAACGCGGGATGTTGTAACCTATTTCCCACGTATTGGATTTAAATAAATGAGTGATCGCTTCGCATTGGTCTTGATAAAGCCGTCTCACTATGATGACGATGGTTACGTGATCCAATGGTTTCGTTCGGCGATTCCCGCAAATTCGCTAGCGTGCCTTTATGGCCTGGCGCTTGAATGTGCCGAGGAAAAGGTCCTGGGTCCGGACACTGAGATCGTCACCTACGCCTTCGACGAAACAAACACTGTTATCAAGATCGACGAGATCGCCAAATTGGTTCGCGCCGGCGATAACGGCATGGTGATGTTAGTCGGGGTTCAATCGAACCAGTTTCCTAGGGCTCTCGATATCGCGCGGCCGTTGCGGGATATGGGCATCAAGGTCGCGATCGGCGGGTTTCATGTTTCCGGTACGATGGCAATGCTCGAACAGCGCGACCCGTTCGTGCAGCAGGCCCTCGACATGGGCGTTACGCTGTTTGCCGGCGAAGCCGAGGGCAGGCTCGGAAGTGTTCTTATCGATGCGGCAATGAATGCGCTACCTCCGGTCTACAATTACATGGACGATCTGCCGAATATCGAGGGCGTGGCGACGCCTTTGCTGCCGGCAGAACGCGTCCACCTGACGGCAGGTGCCACAACGAGTTTTGACGCCGGACGCGGCTGCCCTTTTGCTTGTTCGTTTTGCACGATAATAAACGTGCAAGGCCGTAAATCGAGGCGGCGTTCGCCCGACGATATCGAACGTATAGTTCGAGCCAATGTCGAGCAGGGATTACACTCATTCTTTATTACCGACGACAATTTCGCCCGAAATAAAGATTGGGAGGTGATCCTCGACCGTTTGATAGATCTGCGCGAGGTCGAGAACCTAAAGATCAGCTTCATTATTCAGGTCGACACACTTTGCCACAAACTGCCGAATTTTGTCGATAAGTGTAAACGGGCCGGCGTCAAAAGGGTTTTCATCGGCCTCGAAAATATTAATCCTGACAATCTGCTCGGTGCAAAGAAACGCCAAAATAAGATCACCGATTATCGTGCGATGCTGCTCGAATGGAAACGTGTCGGAATTGTTACCTATTGCGGATATATTTTGGGCTTTCCCGGCGACACATCAGAATCGATACTTAACGATATTGAGATAATCAAACGCGAATTGCCGGTTGATCTTCTCGAGTTTTTCTATCTGACGCCGCTGCCCGGCTCCGAAGATCACAAGAAACTGCACGAAGCCGGCATCGCAATGGACGAAGATCTCAACAAATACGATCTAAATCACGACGTGACGGGCCATTCGAAAATGTCGCGCGAGGAATGGCGTGATGTCTACAAACAAGCGTGGGATAGTTACTACACGGACAAACATATTGAGACCGTCATCCGTCGTGCGATCGTATCGGGAACAAGTCCGGGCAAGACGACATTCTTTATCGTATGGTTCCGCGGATGCCTCGGCATCGAACGCATCCACCCGCTCGAAGGCGGCTTCCTGCGACGGAAGGTCCGTAAAAATCGCCGCTCGGGAATGTCTATCGAAAACCCGCTGACTTTCTATCCGAAATACTGGATCGAGACCCTCGTCAAACAAATTAGATGGGCGACACTTTATATTCGGCTCCGCATTATCTATAAGCGAGTAAAACGCGACCCTGCACGTTTCGAATATATGGATGCCGCCCTCGAACCGGTGACCGACCACGAAGAAGAGCGCGAGTTGTTCCAGTCCGAGGCGGCTCAGGGCTATCTTGACAAGGTGCACCGTCTCGAACGTGTAAGCCGGGGCGAAGGCGCTTAAGGTTTTACCCTTACGCTTTCAATCGTGTATTATTCCCTTTTGCCCGTCTCGCTATGTCCGAAAGTATCTCGATCTTAATTATCTACACGACTAAATACCGTCTCGGAGGCAAGCAGTTTCCGGTGGTCGCAAACACCATCGCTGCCGAAAAGAAGGCCGCGGGCTTTGCAGGCGAGATCGTCACGCGTGCCGTCGAGAGCAAGGTCGATGTGCTTCGAGCTATCGCCGATATTAAAGAACCCGGGAAGCAGATCAGCGAATTCCACTTCGTCGGTCATTCGGGTATGTATGGCCCAATGTATGGCACGGTTGCATTTCCGGAACAGTTCTCGCCTTATGAATGGGAACAGATGGAGATTCCGTTTGCGGACAATGGTGCGGCATTCTTTCATTGCTGCCGCTCCGCACGCTGGTTCGCTCCGTTTTTCGCAAGAACCTTTAACGTGCCGGCGTACGGCTTTTTTTGGTATACGACGTTCTCTCGAAGCAATTCAAAGTACGTTTCAGCCGGTGATAGCACCGAAGGCAACCTCTATACGATCGGCTGCAAAGGCCGAAAATCGCATGGTTTTTTAGCGTCCGCACAGAAGCGCTTAGGGTTTATGCCGGCGGAGGAAATGAAACGATTCGAGCCACGGCCGCCGGATGGCGATACTTCGTATGATCACGTTGCCGAACTGTACGACGCGGCATTTGTCGATATCCGCGTACGAAAGGACGAATGGAAATGGCTGGGCGAACATTTACCGAAAGGCAAATTTTCGATGCTCGACATTGGCTGCGGCAACGGGGCGTTGTTAAATGCACTTGCCGATCGTGTTACTTTTGGACGCGGCGTAGACGAATCAGCTGGGATCATCGAACGGGCCAAGCTCAAGAACAAGGAATACACAGAGATCGAGTTTCAGAAGATCGACGGACCTGTGCTTCCATTCGACGACAATACTTTTGACGTCGTGACATCACTGATGTCGTTTCGGTATCTCGATTGGGATCCACTTCTAAGTGAGATCAAACGCGTGATGAAACCCGGCGGCAAATTCCTGATAATTGATATGGTCACAGTTCCGGTTGCGGTCAGCGAATATCCGCGTTTATTAAAGGACAAGATTCGAACAAAGCGAGAACAAAAGGCAAATGCTCGGTTTGACGCCGCTTTGCAAAGACTAGTCTCGCATCCTGACTGGAAAAAAATGCTCGAATATAACCCGATCCGGTCCGAGCACGAAATGAAATGGTATCTCGAAAGCCGTTTTCCCGGCCAGAAAATGGAAACGCTCAACATGGCCTGGAATTCGCGGATCGTCGCATTTGACAGCGGGCCGGTCGAAAACGGCATCGAGGTCAAGCTTTCATATCCTTGAGTAGTTTTGACCGCGAAACGCGCCAAAATTTCGAAATTGAAGAATTCGTTTTTCACGGATTCGAGATCAATTGCCAATTTACAAATATTTAGTATTTTTCGCGATTTTCGCGGTTAAAGGTCTTGTCTTTCATGGATCGACTCGGAATCATCGATTGGGGCATCGGCGGCGTCAGTATCTATAAGTTGATCAAGGAACAGCTTGGCACCGTTCCGGTGACCTATTTTTCCGATACGGGCGTTACACCATATGGCAAAATGCCGCGAACTGAGTTAGCGGCGAGGCTAAATTGTGTCATTCAGTTCCTTAAGGAAAAGGGTGTCACGCACTTGGTGATCGGCTGCAATGCCGCGAGTACCGCGATCGGCGATCTATCTGACCATGAGATCCAGATCGAAGGTGTTATCGAGCCTGCGGTCGCAATGACTGCAACGTTAAAACCGAAGAAACTCGGCCTTATCGGCGGGCGGAGAACCGTCGTTTCCGGCGTATATCGTCGAGCTTTCACTGAGCACTCGATGGAGCTTAGACAACGTATTGCTCAGCCGTTGTCCGGTATGATCGAAAGCGGAGACGTTTCGTCTGACGAATTGAGATCGGCGGCCCGCCGGATCCTGTCGCCGTTAAGAAACTGTTCACACATTCTCCTTGCGTGTACACATTACCCTGCCATAACCGAATTGCTGTCGGCCAACGTTTCGTCAGAAACAAAGTTCATCGATCCGGCAACTGCACTGGTTGAGCGTATATCAAAATGGAAACTGAGCGGCGTTAGCCAGGACGTTTTCTTTACGACAGGCGACGACGCCTCAATGAAAAAAGCCGCCCTCGCCGCATTTCACGTAAGTCTGCTCGAAGTGCAGAAGATCTCGTTATAACGCAAGAAATTCCATTCCGGGCCGTTCCTAATTTTGGATGCAAGACACTGCTAACCGAACTATGGAGCATTATGGGATCTATTATTAAATCAGTACTTTTTGCAATTATTTCGCTTTCGATCTTTTCAACGGTAGTTATTGCCCAGTCCTTGCCGAAAGGCGAATGGCGTCTGGAATCGTACAATTTCCAGAAAAAGATCGCCTATCCGATCGACAAGAACTCGATCACGCTGAATATCCACGAGGATGGAAAACTTGGCGGCAATTCGGGCTGCAACGTGTATGGCGGCAGCTATTCAACTGTAGAAGGAGAGCTTTCGATCAACGGCATTATCTCGACAATGATGGCGTGCGAAGAACCATCAATGCAGTTCGAACAGACCTTTTTCCGGACGCTGGAAGGAGCCAAGAAATCTGAGCTTTCACACGGTAAGCTAACCATCACTGACCCGAAAACGGCAAATTTTCTGACGTTTGTAAGGTCCGAACATTCTCACAAATGCCCACCTTCAACGGTCAAGATCAATTAGGATGGATTTGCAGATTCGTCGCTCTGTTCGCGTCCCGTCAATATCAGATACGAGTACATTACGATTCCGGTAAGCAGGCCGGTAGCGACCTTTACACCGGCCGGCAGTCCGGACGGCGACAGGAACCCTTCGATGATCCCTGCAACGACAAGCAGACAGGCACATCCGATCACGATCTTCGCGGCATCCATGCCTTTCTTCTTCAACGCCTGTCCGCGTGTTAGGTCACCCGGATTGATGAACGCGTAACCGATCATCATCCCGGCTCCGCCGGCCATAAATATAGCCGATAGTTCGATCACTCCGTGGCCCACCATAAACGTGAGCAGACCGTTCGCAAAATCGGAATTCCCGCGATAACACGCTCCAACAACGCCGCCGATGCTGACGCCGTTCATCATCAGCACGTAAAGCGAGCCGACTCCCAACAAGGCACCCCACGCAAACGCCAAGAACGACACCCTAATGTTATTCGTGAGAAGCTCACTCGCACCTATCTGGTTTGCCTCGTTCAGCGACAGCCACCATTGCTGATTTGATGCGGCAGCCGCGGCGGCATCCTCGACGCCAATCGTTACGGCAAATTCCGGATTGACATAACTCAGCCAACCGGAAAACACCGCTGCCAGCGTAAATGTAATAAACGCAATAAATATAAACCAACGGGCATTGCGAAATGCGACCGGAAAATCACGGCTAAAGAACTTCCAGACGACACCGACTCCACCGCTCTCGGCCCGATAGATCTTACCGTGGGCACGAATTACCAGACTGTTGAGATAGTTGATCAGTTTCGCATCGCGGGTTTCCGCACGTGCGATGGCCAGATCGGCGGCGGCCCGGCGGTAGAGCTCGCCGAACTCACGGACCTCGACTCTCGACAACGAACGCAGGCTCGAACCGCTCAGCATCACCAGCAGATCTTCGAGTCTCTGCCAGTTGTCTTTCTTTTCTTCGAGAAATCTATTCATTGCTCTGCCGATCGCACATCATCGATGCCGAATTCGCCGGTTCTCGCCGGATCTGTATTCATCGAAAGCAGATTTGTTGTTCGCTCAGTTACCGACCCCGGCGTAAGCTCAGATTCGAAATGATTTGTTCGATCCGGGAACGACAGCATCGGGTTTGAAAAAGGCATCACTTCCCTCTCGTTCGGAGCCCGTTTTAGCGAACGGTTCACTCGGTTCCATCCGAAACATACAAATACACTTGAAAGAAACGATAACACTAGACCGATTATCAAGAGTGCCCCGATCCCCTTACCAAACACGACACCGCTCAAGAGCATTGCGAGCAGTGCCGAACCCATAATAACAGTTGAAGCGGCGGACGCGACAAAGGTAGTCACGACCGACGTATGTCCGGCACGGATCTCTGAATACATCCGCAATATTTCAAGTTCGTTTGACTCGACCACCATCTTCGTTCCGCATCTTCGACAAAATCGCGAATCATCAGTCGACTCAGTTCCGCACGCCGAGCAGATCTTGTCCACCGCCCGTACGGTGGCCAATGCGGAGATCGCTTCGGCCTCTCGAGTCAGAACCTCTTTTTCACCTATCGAAAGGGACGGGTGCTTAACAACATAATCGAATGTTGCCCGCGTCGCGTGTTCGCCTTGTTCTTTGAGTTTGACGATCAAAGTCATCGGATAATCCAAGACGTCCGCCGAGGAATAAGACGTCCCCCAGCCTCGTGCCTGCCGCCGGCCGCGGACGATATGATCATCGTCGTCCAGGATGTCATAATCTAAACGTTCGAGTGCTGCTATCAGCCGGACTCGCACGCTCTTGATATCGCCGACGAGCACCTTACGCAGGTAGTGCTCGGTTGTGTGATAGGGACTTGCTCCGGAGTCGCCTAGAACGATCAGATCAGACATACATTGCTCCCTAATATTAATACTCGCGAACGTAAATACGAATTCGGATCTGTGGAAGTTCGTGAGGCCAAAGAATTAACGGTTCTGTAACACTTCCGTCTTTCCCTAAACTCCTGCCAACGCGTTGGCACAAATCGTTCGCGGTGACTAGAATCTAGTTATAGCTATGTCCGAAGAGGTTCGCAAATATCACGAAGAAGATGAGATCGGCAAAACGTACGACTTCCGTGTCGCCCGGCGATTAATGCGCTACCTCCGGCCGTATTGGAGGCTGGTTGTTACTGCTCTTTTCCTAACACTAGTAACTAACATCCTTATAAGTACACAGCCATTATTCACAAAAATGGCAGTTGACGACTACATTACGCCCAAGCAGACGGACGGTATTTGGCTGTTCTCACTTATCTTTTTTGGCGTCTTTCTCTTTCGGTTCATATTCTCGTACATTCAGGAAATTCTACTTAACAAAGTCGGCCAGCGAGTGATGTTCGATCTTCGAACTGAGCTTTTTACAAAACTTCAGCGGCAGGAAGTTGCGTATTTCGACCGATATCCGGTCGGGCGAACGATGACGCGGCTAACGGGTGACGTCGATGCTCTCAATGAACTGTTCACGTCGGGCGTGATCGATGTGCTCGGCGATCTTGTCGTCATCTTTGCGATCATCGGGATGATGTTCTGGATGGACTGGAAGCTGGCTTTGGTCTCGTTGATCACCGTTCCGCTTCTCTTTACGGCAACGAACTGGTTTCGCAAGCACGCCAGAAACGGCTTTGACAAAGTTCGTACTCGCAACGCAAAACTAAACGCGTTTCTACAGGAGTATATTTCCGGCGCTCAAACGGTTCAGTTGTTTAACGCTGAAGAAAAAGCGAAACGACGATTTTCCGAGATCAACGACGATTACCGCAACGCAAATATCGAGACGATCTATTACTATGCGATATTTTATCCGCTGGTCGATTTTATTGGTGCGATCGGCATCGCAATGGTCATTTTTGCGTTCGGCTACGAAAGCCTGAGCGGAATGTCGGCGGCCGGTGCGGGTTTGACCGTAGGAATTCTGGCGTCGTTTATCCAGTATTCACTGCAGCTATTTCAACCGATCCGTGATCTGTCCGACAAGTTCAACGTGCTGCAGGCGGCGATCGTCGCATCGCATCGCATATTTATCTTGCTCGATCGCGATATCGAGGTCACCAGTCCGGCCGAGCCCAAACGAAGCGGCAAAGCGGTCGGCAAGATCGAGTTTCAGAATGTCTGGTTCGCATATAAAGACGAAGATTGGGTTTTGAAAGACGTGTCGTTCACCGTCGATCTTGGCGAGAGCATTGCCCTCGTAGGCCACACAGGCTCGGGCAAAACGACAATAACGAATCTTCTAATGCGTTTTTACGACATTCAAAAGGGCCAAATCCTGCTCGATGGCGTCGATATCCGCGAATGGGATCTGCACGATCTGCGGTCAATTTTTGCCGTCGTTTTGCAGGATGTCTTTTTGTTCAGTGGTTCTATCGAAAATAACATCAGGCTCGGCAATGACGAGATCGATATGGAACGCGTCGAATGGGCAGCGAAAGAGGTTCGGGCTGATAATTTCATTCAAAAGCTCGACGGCGGCTATTCTTCGGAAGTTCGCGAACGCGGGGCCGGCCTGTCGGTCGGACAAAAGCAGTTGATCTCGTTTGCTCGTGCTTTGGCGTTCGATCCGACGATCCTGATCCTGGACGAAGCGACCAGCTCCATCGACACCGAGACCGAACAGCTGATCCAACGCGCCGTCGAACGCGTGATGCAGGGCCGCACATCGCTGGTCGTGGCCCATCGCCTTTCGACCATTCAGAAATGCGACCGCATCATCGTACTCCACCACGGCGAACTCCGTGAGATCGGAACGCATAACGAATTATTGACCAAGCGCGGTCTGTATTGGCGTCTTTTTCAGTTGCAATATTCGGACGAGAAACTTCACACGTCGGCTCCCGGTTTTTTGCCGCCGCAGTTGGGTGTCGAGACAGGAACACAAGGCTGAACTTTTTCATTAGGCGGCTCGTTCGAATTTGTTTATAATTACGGGCAAACAATTGGAACCCTCTCCACTGATGAATGACAGCCTTCAAAAATTAGCCGATTCGATGATCGCCGACCTATACGCCGGCTGCTGCGAAAACGCGCCCAATTTTGGTGTCACGGCCGAAACATTCAGTGCCTTATTAAACAAGACCGCAGCGAAATATCTCGTTGCCGCTTCGCCCGAACCCGTAACGGAATCGGACCTGCGCGAGTTTTTCGGGCAGATCCAGGCCGACGACCTGTTTATGGCGATCGCCTGTGCAGCCGGTAATGAGCGCTCTTGGTGGGAGTTTGACCAACAGCATCGCTCATACATGGAACGCGTCGCACGACACCTAGCCAAAACAGACATCGACGCACAGGAAGTGATCGACAGCGTGTATGTCGAGCTTTACGGCACACGTGTGGTCGACGGCGAACGAGTATCAAAATTTGCAACATACAGCGGCCGAGGGTCACTTCGCGGCTGGCTTCGGACGGTGATCTGGCATTCGGTCGTCGATCTGCACCGCGCAAGTCATGACGAAGTATCGCTGGACGAGATGACCGAAACGATCGGCGAAGGTGCGGCCCATGCTAATTTTGCCGCGCCGCCGTCGGGCGGAGAAGACGCAGTATTTCAAGAGATGGCAGTCAATCGATATCGCACTGCGACTATCTCATCGCTCAACAGTGCCTTTACTTCGCTCGACGTTCATGAACGGCTTTTATTGATGTATTACCACGTCGACAATTTGAAGCTTCGCGAGATCTCGAGGCTCGTCGAAAACGAATCCTCGCCGCTTCGCGGCTGGTTCCAGCGAAAATCGGCAACCCGCGACCAGCCCGGCGCCAAGATACACGAGTCGACCGTAATGCGTTGGCTCGAAAAATGTTACGCCAGAGTGCTGCAGCTTTTCCGTGATGAATTGACGAATGTTCACAATCTCAAGAAGGAGGAGATCGAGATCTGTCTGGGCCTTGCGACACAGGACCTCGCCGGCAGCGACGTCTATCGAAACTTGACGGCAAAATAATCGTTCACGTACGTCTGGTTTACGGAGATCAAGCCCCAAACAAATTACTTACGCAAAAAGGATCGCAAACTGCGTCTAGTATTCGGGAGGTTCATAATTGAGATGGGAAACATAGAAAAGATCAACAATACGGACGAGAGGTTTCAGGCATTGCTTGGCAATTTCCTTCGCGGGCAATCGTCGATCGAATCGTCGCAGGCCCATCTTGATCAGGACACTCTAAGTGCATTTGCCGAGGGAAACATAAGCCGACGCGAAGCTACGCCTGTCGTCAACCATCTGGCTGATTGTACGTTTTGTCGACACATCACCTCAGAACTCGTCAGGCTTGACATGGCTTTTGCTGAGACCGACAACAGTGCTCTCCTGGTCTCGGATCGTGCACCGGCAAAAGTCTCGGAAGTGTTGAGCGGCATTCTTTCAAGAATATTCGGAACTGCCGACTCGACCGTCTTCGCACACCAGGAACCGGAAAAGGAAGAAGACGACGAAATTTCTAAGGACGAAAAGACCGACGAGAAATAGTCAGAACGAAAAATAAACCTTTGGGCTGCCGCGAAACAAACCTCGTGGTAGCCCATTTCTTTGTTACGTAACGCTGCAAGACTTAAGGATACATGCGTCACGAAGTCCGCGAGGGCGCCGCCGGCTGTATCATACATAAAACGCTTTTTGATCATTGCAATATGTGAGAAAATATAAAGTGGGTGTTTGTGCCGATTGACCGGGCTCTCACCGGACCTTGATCTTTGAAAACCAAATAGTTAATTATCGGCAAATTGATCAAGCCGTCGCTCTGACGGAACCGCAAAGTGTGCAAATATGTACGTTTCTGCACACTATTGGCACAATTCTGCACACGGCACTGAGATCCGACGCTAACGATATCTCCCGTAAGGTCAAACTCGGATTCCGCCAACCGCTGCTATCTCAATAGCTTACATGTGAGCTCGGTTGTGAAAGAAAAGGTCGCGGGACACGATGGACAGCTTGGACACAATGAACGCGATGTACACGCGGGACAGTCGGGACAAATAAGAATCATTCTTAATTCTGCTTAATTGTTAAGGCGACTGCAAGAAACGCTGAAGCCCCGAATCAAAATACACCGTCCCGGAGAAATGTAGATTTTGTTTGTCTTAAGGTTTACAATAGTTTGATACGTGTACGATGTTAGAAAAGACTAGTCCCACCGAAAACGTCCCCGATTGCCCATGGTCGGCCCGCTCAGTCACGGTCGAACGCGTGGCCACGGCCAAGCTGCCGACTCAGATCGGCGAGTTCCTGATCACCGGCTATCGGTCGCTTACGAGCGACGAAGAGTTTGTCGTAATTTATAAAGGCGACATGGAAGCAGAGGTGCCCACACTTGTGCGTATCCACTCTCAATGTCTGACCGGCGATGTATTCGGTTCGATCAAGTGCGATTGCGGTCCGCAGCTTCACAAGGCAATGGAAATGATCGAGGCTGAAGGCCGCGGTGCGATCGTCTATCAGCAGCAAGAAGGACGCGGGATCGGCATTATCAATAAGATCCGAGCATACGCACTGCAGGATCAAGGGGCGGACACGGTCGAAGCAAACGAGCAGCTCGGTTTCGCGGTCGACAGCCGCAATTATCAGCAATGCGCTGAGATATTATTTGACCTTGGATTGTGCAAAGTCCGTGTAATTTCGAACAATCCGGACAAATTGAAAGCACTCGAAGCCGCCGGGCTACGCATTGTGGAACGCATTCCGATAGAGGTAGCTGCGGAAAAGCCCGCTGCTCACTATATGCGGACGAAAAAGGAAAAAATGGGACATCTGATCAATTTCTAGGTACAAAAATCCAAATTCGTGAATAAATTACGATAAATTGAAACCAAGGCTTCTTAACTCGCTGACTCACCCCCACACATCATTAACGAAAACTCCTTTGATTACAACACTTTAGCTGCAATTTGAGTTGCAGTTGCCCAATGGCTTCAGAATTGCATCATTTGAGGCGTATATTGCGCGTCGGTTGACGGTTTTGAATGATTCTTCGATCGGCTCGCTTTTGTATTTAGTCTAATCACTCTAATTTTAGGAGATAAAAATGAACAAGAACTTCAAATTTATTACCGCGGCTCTTTCGCTGGTCTTTTGCTTTACGGCAATTGCATTCGGCCAAAAGACCACGGGTAATGTTGAAGGAACCGTTACCGATCCGAATGGTGCTGTCGTAGCCGGCGCCACCGTGACGATCAAGGCGTCGGGATCAACCTCTGGTTTTTCTGCGACGACCACCACAAATGACAACGGTGTCTTTCAATTCACACAGGTTGCTCCGGGTACATACACAATGACCTCGACAGCATCCAATTTCAAAAAAACAAGCCAGGAGATCCAGGTTTCGACCGACAAAACAACGGCCGTAAACCCTAAACTCGAAGTTGGCGTTGGTGACGTTACAGTCGAAGTCACATCTGACTCGGCCGTGAGTATCGATCTTGGCAACACCAAGGTTGACACAACGATCACCAAACGTATCATCGAGGACCTTCCTGCTGGCGTTACCTTCGCTTCGCTGCTGAAGATCGCTCCGAATGTCCGTCCGGAACTCGGCGGATTTCAGATCGACGGTGCCAGCGGATCGGAAAACGTGTTCATCATCGATGGACAGGAAGTTACAAACTTCCGTACCGGTTCATTGGACAACAACTTCAACGTGCCGTTTGAATTGGTCCAGGAAGTACAGGTAAAATCGACGGGTTACGAAGCTGAATACGGCGGCGCCACCGGCGGTATCGTCAACGTTGTCACCTCTGGTGGTAATGACAATTGGCGTGGTTCGTTCGGTGCTTCGTTCCGTCCTGCTAAATTCCAGGGCGATCGTCGTCCGGTTTTGGGTTCGTTCAACGTCGGCGGTGTGTCAAACACGACCGGTGCTACGACCTACTTCCAGCCGCCTAATGACGGTGGAACATCGTTCTACCCGACCGCTTCGGTCAGTGGCCCGATCGCCAAAGGCAAACTTTGGTTCTCAGCGTCATATGCTCCGCAGATCAATGAGACGACCCGTGACATCACATATTTTGTGACGACCGATCCTCTCAGCAGTGCACTTAATCCTGCAACGCGTGCTGTTGCTCCGGCAGGAACCGTTCGTTATTCGAACAATGTTCGCCAGGAAAACATGTTCGTGCGTTTGGATGCACAGCCGTTTTCGAAGCTCCGTTTGTTCAGTACATTCCTTTACAATCCGACCGTTCAGAATGGCACATTGCCGGGAACTACGGATGGTTTGAATGGTGCTCCGACCTCCACTAATTTCGGCGGTACGATCGGAACATTGACTGGACCTGACCTCTTTGCTCAACAGGGCGGACGTCAGAATGCTAATGCCTTTAACTCGGGTGCTACATGGAATCCGACGAACTGGGCGATCTTGAACTTCCGCTTCGGCCGAAGCTTCCAGAATGAAAAGCTTGATTCGTACGGTCTTGCCCGTCAGACCCGCGTTCTTTGCAGCCAGGTTTCCGGTCCTGCAACCGCAGCTTTGACTGGTTGTGCACAGGGATTCCAGAACGTTACTAGCAACGCACAGATCACCTACGACGTGTCGACACGTACCACGTTCGATGCTGATGCCGGTTTTGTCGGTTTGAATGCCGGTGGACGTCACAACATCAAATTCGGTTACCAGTTGAACCGTCTCTTTAACACTGTAGACCGTGGATATGCCAACCTTGGCCTTATCCAATTGTTCTACGGCCGTCTGGTCAATGCACTTGACGGTGGCGCAACGCCGTCAGGACCGCTTTGTCCTACCGCTCCTGCTCCGCCGACCCCCGGCTGTGTACTTGGTTCAGGTCTTATGACCCGTTTCGGTACAGTCGGAGAAGCAAGCAGCGACAACCACGGATTATTCGTTCAGGATAGCTGGCAGATAAACAGCCGCTTGACGCTGAACCTCGGTGTCCGTATCGAAAACGAACAGGTTCCGAGCTTCGGTGCGGCTGCAACGTCGCAGGCGATCAAGTTTGGCTGGGGCGACAAGATCTCGCCGCGTATCGGCGGTGCATTTGACCTTACCGGTGACGGCAAGACCAAGTTGATCGCAAACTACGGTTGGTTCTATGACCGCTTTAAGTATGAACTGCCCCGCGGTTCATTCGGCGGTGATTTCTTCCGTCGCGACTTCTTTGACCTTACACCTGCTCGCGGATACAACTACCTCGGCTACACCTATGCCAACATCCTCGGAAACACCCCCGACATTCTCGGCGGACAGTGCCCGATCGTTGGCGGCACAGGTTACTCGATCTGTCAGCGCGACTTCCGTATTGCGACGAACCTGATCGGAGCCGATATTTTCGAATCCGGCGGTATCGATCCCAATATCAAAGCCGCACGTCAGAGCGAATTCACGTTCGGCGTCGAGCGTCAGCTTGGAACGAACTTTGTTCTTGCCGGACGTTTCACCCACAAGCAGGTTGACCGTGCTATCGAAGACGTAGGTGTTTTCAACGCTCAGGGTTCGGAAGCCTACATCATCGGCAACCCGGGACTCGGCCTCGTTTGTGAAGTTTCGCGTTCGGGCAACTATCCCTGCACGAAAGCAAATCGTAAGTACGACGCAGTCGAAGTTCGCTTGGACAAGCGTGCTACGAACTACTTCTTCAACTTTAACTACACCTGGAGCCGTTTGTTCGGTAACTATTCAGGTTTGGCAAGTACCGACGAAGGCGGACGTAACAGCCCGAACGTTAACCGTTATTTCGACCTTCCGCCCCTCGGCTACACGGCTGACGGCGATCCGGATGACGGACTTCTTGCAACAGATCGTACACATGTCTTCAAGGCATACGGCGGCTACACCTTTGATTGGAAAAACAATGGTGTGAACCGTACAGGTATCAATGCGTTCACGACATTCCAGTCGGGAACACCGTTGACCACCATCTACAATCTGTATAGCTTGGGAACCACCATCCTTAACGGACGTGGCGATCTCGGCCGAACAGAAATGTTCACCGAAACCGACCTCGGAATCAATCACCGTTACAAGTTCGGACGCGACAATCGCTTCACCATTGAAGGATTTCTCGATATCCGCAACTTGTTCGATGAAAGAAATGTACTTGGAGTTCAGAACAATATCAGTGCTCAGAACTTCAGCGGTGGAACGCTTTCGACACCGCAGGCTGGCTGCACGACTTGTGCTGGTGCCAATGCAGAACTTTCGACATTCCAGACCATTTTCAATGGCAGCGGAATTCGTCAGTTTGTCTTGAACTTCATCGACAGTCCGCTGACCGCACAGGCCAGCAGAAGGTTGAACACCTATGGTTTGGCCAATTCATTCCAGGGTGGACGCGACGTCCGCTTCGGATTCCGTTTCTTCTTCTAAATTATAGTTGAAGAGATACTTCGGGCCTGTCCGGCAACGGACAGGCCCTTTTCATTTGCGATTGGGTCAGCCGAAACAATGTCCGGAACTCTTTTGCGGGTTCTAGACTACAGTAATCGTTGACGACCTCTGCCCTTTTTCAGATCGACTCGATTGACTGAGTGCTAATAACCAATGAGCTATTTCACGATCGGATGTGAGGCGGTGTCCATTGAAACGCAAGCTTCGGTATACGCCATTCAAATTGAAACATACCGGCATAATTGCTCGTGATCCATGGAACTGAACTGAGGCTGATTACACCGGATGCGAGTGGACGCAAAATTTGCGCGGCTTTTGGCGTACTGCGTTTCTGATTTGAAGTTTGAAGAACAGACCCATTAGCCAATAGAAAAGGCTGCCTTTTCAGACAGCCCTGTTATCAACTTGACCTGAAAGAACCTATTCAGTCGGCTTTGACTTGGCCTTTAGATCGGCTATGAGCTTTCGGGTCTTCTTTTCATCATCTCCGGATGCTCCGCTTGCTTTCAAATACAGTTCGAGTTCAGCGGCAGCATCGCTATATCTTTTCATGTCGTTAGCATATAGCTGGGCGAGTTCCTTGTGAATTTCCGGCACCTTGGCAGTAGATAGCTTTTTAGCAAGCAAATAGTGAGTTTCCGCCTCGGCAAAGTTACCGTCTCGTCTCTCGATCTTTCCCATTAGCATCAATACCTGCAGCGAACCAGGAGCCATCGTAAGTGCTTCTTTTGTCGCAGTTCTCGCTGCCTTGTTGTATTTGTCGCCAAGATTATACAGATCGAAACCAAGATAGTAGAAAGAAGTGGCACTCTTCGGATTGATTTCTACGGCCTTCACAAATACGCCTGCCGATTCGAGATATTGCTTTCGCATAAATAGCTCAATACCGAAACGATGGAGTGCGTTGTAATAATTGGGATACAACTCAAGCGCCTTCTTTAGCCCTTGAAAGGCTTCAGTTTCGCGTTTACCGGAAAAGTCCTTTATTGCCTGGTCGTACGAGTCCTTCGCTGCTTTCGGTATATCTTGAGCAAATACCACTCCCAATTCAGACTCCTTCAGGCTGCCTTTCCGAGGAACAAGGAAAAAGTCCTGTATCATGGTCGATACGCCTTCAGTTCCACGGACAGTCATTGTCTGTATCTCGATCGACGCTTCCTGATCGGCGAGATCGTATCGAAACGCAAAGACACGGATAGTGAATCGACCGTCACTTAATCCGCTGAAAAAGTACCGCCCTGTTGCATCGGTCTTGGTACGATTCAGCGATTGATAATTGTCGTTGAGCAATTCGACGTCCACATCGGGTAAAGCGTTTCGCTGCTTATCGTAGACAGTGCCTTGGACGCTGCTGGCAACCTGTGTTTCTGTAGAAGCAAAAGCCGCACCAGCCGAAAAAAGGGCAATTGCGGATATGGTGAATAGTCGTCTGTAAAATGGTTTCATTGCAACCTCCAAGGTAGTAAATCTAGATAAATAGGAAGACCTAATTATAACACCAACGTTTTTTGAAGTGTAGTTTTTTTAGCGTGGCTGTTAGAATTCCCATTGCGCTCTCAAAGTAGATCGAAATGAGTAAACACGGACGGGAAAGGATCTATCGAGATTCGGTTCACAACATAATTCGCGTCGGAAACGATTCGGCTGATGGGCGTCTGCTCGTCTCACTGATCGATACCCCTGAGTTTCAGAGGCTTAGACGGATCCGACAACTTGGGCTTGCCTACTTTGCGTATCAATCTGCAGAACATTCGCGATTTACACATTCTTTGGGTGCCCTCCATCTTGCCACGCGTTCGCTCGACCGCTTAAGACCTAAGTATGAGATAACCAGCGAAGAATATACGGCGGTACGCGTCGCTGCATTGCTGCATGATGTCGGCCACGGGCCGTATTCTCACGTCGTCGAATCAATACTTGGTTTTCACCACGAAGACTTTTCGATAGAAATCGTATTGAGCAGGCAGACCTCGATCGGCAATATCCTTGCGGACTATTCGCCACAGCTAGCGACCAATGTTGCATCGATCATCCGGGGCGATTTTCGACGTCGGGCATTGGCCCAGCTGATCTCATCGCAGCTCGATGTCGACCGGATGGACTACCTCCTACGCGATAGCCTGATGACAGGTGCAAAATACGGTATCTATGATCTCGAGTGGATAATAAAATCCATCGAGATAAACGAAGCCGACGATCATCTTTATATCTCAGCTCCGGGCATTTATGCCGTCGAAGACTATCTGCAGGCCCGCTACTACATGTTCCGGCAGGTTTATTTTCACAGGACATTGCGTTCGGCCGAGGCAGTCTTAAAAGTACTCCTTCGCCGGGCATTGCAGCTTTTCCGAGACGGCAGAGATGTCTGGTTTCGGCCGGACACGCCGTTTGAAAAAGTACTGAGCAGCGAAAAGCTGGATCTAGGCGATCATCTTGCGCTCGATGATTCCGATGTACTTTTCTACATCAAACAATGGCAATCATCTACCGATCCAATTTTGTCTGACCTTTCGTCGCGTTTCCTGGACCGGCGATTGTTCAAGGCATTCGACTTGGACATGCCGCCTGACGAACGGCCCACGTTTATTGACGGCGTTCGACGAGTTGTCAAAGATCATGGATTCGATCCGGACTTTTATGTCATAGAGGACGAGGCCGGAAATTCGGATCACTATTTTTATACCAAGGACAAATCGGACGCCAAAGACTTGATCTATGTCGAACACGGTTTTTCCAAGCCGTCGATCCGCGAGATCTCAGAGGTTAGCGCGGCTGTCCGCGGCCTGCAGGAAGGCTATTCCCTGCATCGAATTTGCTTTCCATCAGAGCTAAAGAACGAGATCGGCCAGCTCTATCACAACAACTAAGCCATTGAATAAGAAGCCACATCGTAAATGGCAAAGCCGGCGATTCGTCGCGATCGTTTGCCTGTTCGTATTTACCTTCGCACTTTCGTCAAATGCGCAGACCGTCGCCGTACTGTCCCCGGACGCCGGTGCGGTTCCCGGCTTTTCAACAAAACTCACCGACGTTCTTGCCGAACACGTCGACGTACTCGACCGATCGTTGGTCGAGGCTGCGTACAACGCCTCCAAACATGGCGATCCATACAATATGAGCTCCGAAGAGGCAAAGACTGCCGGTTCGGCGATCGGATGCGATTTCCTTTTACTCGTCAAGACCGGAAATCAGAGGCGAACGTCATTTGACCGGCCGGAGTATTACGAATCGTTCGCAGTCGTCTATCTCGTCAGTTCCCGTACGGGCCGGCTCGTTTATTGGAGAATCCGGAACGCCGAAGAGCGTTCTCAAACGGAGGCCGATTTCAAGCTGATATCTACATTGCCCGCAATCGCCCAAGATCTCACAAACTCGATAAACGAGGCCCAGAAACGCGAAGCGGTCGAACCGCGACCATCGAATATCGACGAGCCGCCTCTGCCTGGAACGCCGGAGTCGAAAGGCTTCGTTGCTCCTATCCCCTTTCGCAGGATCAAGCCCGAATACACGCCAACGGCCTATCTCTACAGCGTGACCGCGACCGTCGAGATCCTGGTCGGTCTTGATGCTGCAGGTAATATCACCCGGACGGAGATAACGCGTTGGGCGGGTTACGGCCTCGACGAAGCGGTCGAATCTGCGGTCAGGGCAATGAATTGGCGTCCGGCCGAGAGAAACAAACGAACTTTGCCAATGCGCGTTTTGCTTCGGTACAATTTCAAAAAGGCCGATACCAAACCTTGATATATGCAAACCGTCCGGGCGACCATCAAGACAATTCTCTTCACAGCCTCCACCCTTGGGCTGTATTTCTTTTGGTTCATAACGCATTACTTCGTTCCAAACAAGATCCACTGGCGTCAGTCCATTTTTTATTGGTGGACACTCAGCTTTGCAAAAATATCGGCGATGCGGCTTGAGATCATAGGCAAGCCGCCAAAGCCGCCTTTTTTTCTGGTCTGCAACCACCTCAGTATCGTCGATATGTCAGCCTTGCGGGTCGCGGCCAAGGGCGTGTTTGTCGCCAAAAGCGAGGTCAACAGCTGGCCAGTTGCCGGCCGGATCATACGCGATATGGGCACGGTCTTTATCGACCGTCAGAATCGCCGCGACATTCCGCGTGCCGGCGAAGAGATCATCAAACGCCTCGACGACGGCGAGGGCGTGATCGTCTTTCCCGAAGGCACAAGCACCAAAGGCGAAACCGTTTTGCCTTTTAATTCATCGTTCCTGCAATTCGCGGCCGTCAAGAACATTCCGGTCTCGTACGCCTCGATCAGCTATCAAACGCCGCCGGGCGATATGCCGGCGAATCAGGCCGTTTGCTGGTGGGAAGACATCAGCTTTTTCGAGCATCTTTGGCGTATCTTCAAACAGCGTGAATATACTGCGGTCATCAACTTTGGCGACGAACCGATCATGAGGTCCGACCGCAAAGAACTGGCCAATGAGCTTCGCGACCGCGTAGCGGAGACGTTCGTTCCCGTGTTGTAATGACGCGGCTTTCAGCTTAAACTTTGTTATATCCCTGTGTATCATCGGTTCTCATAAAGGAGCAAACTATGCCTAAACACTTTCGTCGTTTCGCAACGGCACTTCTTATCGTTATGTCGATCTATAGCTCAACACTGGCTCAAAGCAGCGGTTTTGACGTTGGCCGTATGGACCGCAGCGTCGAGGCATGTCAGGACTTTTTCCAATATGCCAACGGCACTTGGTTGAAGAACACTCAGATCCCGGCCAGCGAATCCAGCTGGGGCACCTTTAACATGCTCCGCGATTCGAACAGCGCCCTTCTCAAAAACGTCCTCGAAAAAGCCGCCGCATCTAAAGCCAAGAAAGGCAGCGATCAGCAGATGATCGGCGACTATTACGCTACGTGTATGGACGAAGCATCGATCGAAAAGGCCGGCCTCAATCCGATAAAGCCTTATCTCAAGGAGATCGACAAGCTCAAGTCACAGGCCGACATCGTATCACTCATCGCCAAAATGCATAATGCACCGCTGCCCGCCGTTTTCGGCTTTGGTGCCGGTGCCGACCTGAAAGATTCGAACGCGGTAATGATCAACGCCGGACAAGGCGGCCTCACCATGCAGGGCAAGGAATATTACACCAAGGAAGACGCGAAATCGGTCGAGACGCGTGCCAAATTCGTCGAATATATGACGAATATGTTCAAGCTGCTCGGCGACACGCCCGAGGCCGCAGCCGCTCATGCCGCCAAGGTTTTGGAGATGCAGACCCGTCTTGCGAAAGCATCGCTTGCTCAAACCGAGATGCGAAATCCCGACACTCGCTACAACAAGATCACGATGGCCGCCGCTCAGGAACTAACGCCGAACCTCTCGTGGGCAGCATATATGGCCGCACGCGGCGTGACGCCCGAAGCCAATATCAATCTCGCTCAACCCAACTTCTTTAAGGAAGTGAACACAATGCTCACGGACGTTCCGGTCGAGGACTGGAAGGTCTACTTCCGCTGGATGACGATCAACTCGACAGCACCGGCATTGCCAAAGGCATTTGCGGATGAGAATTTCAACTTCTTTGGCAAATACTTGAGCGGCCAAAAGGAACGTCAGCCGCGTTGGAAAACCTGCACACAGGCCGTTGACGGTGCTCTCGGCGAGGCCCTCGGAATGGAATATGCCAAGATCGCGTTTAAGCCCGAGGCAAAGGCACGGATGAACGTGATGATCGACAACCTGATGGTCTCGATGAAGGAACGCGTCGACGGCCTCA
>CAZVDM010000026.1:0-1598 GCA_964625555.1 uncultured Chloracidobacterium sp. | reverse complement strand
TGCAGCCGCCGTTCTTTAATTTCAATGCTGACGACGCGATCAATTACGGTGCGATCGGCGGCGTCATCGGCCACGAGATCACACACGGATTTGACGATTCGGGCAGCCGCTTTGATGCTGACGGCAATCTCAAAATGTGGTGGACCGACAGCGACCGAAAGCAGTTTGAGGAACGTGCCGATTGTGTCGTAAAACAGTTCAATGGTTACGAGGTCCAGCCCGGGCTCTTTATCAACGGCAAGCTGACGCTCGGCGAGAACATCGGCGATTTTGCCGGTCTGACCGTTTCGTATTACGCGTTCAAGAAGTCGATGGAGGGCAAACCCCGACCGGCGAACATCGACGGATTTACACCGGAACAGCGTTTCTTCCTCGGCTGGGCTCAGGTCTGGGCGGGCAAATACACGCCTGAGGCTGAACGCCAACAGGTCGCCACTAACAGCCACTCGCTCCCCCGTTGGCGCGTTAACGGCCCGATGTCCAATATGCCCGAATTCGCCGAGGCATTTGCCTGCAAAGCCCCGGCCAAGATGATCCGCGAAAAGGTTTGCGAGATATGGTAGATCCTGCGTTACTGTTACCTCATCAATGGCTGTCGAAGTAACTCGGCAGCCATTGCTTTTTCCTAGAAAGACTTCCGATTTTCTCTGTGTCGCGTCCAGTATTTACATCGTGTACTGCCGTTGTATCGCCGTCAGTGCCTCGTATTGAAAAAAATCGACTCTTTCAGTGGCTTAGTTTTCAAAGAACAAAGATCGAATCGCTTCGATCCACTACAAATATAAATTAAACTTGTGATGATCGTACATAGTTTTATCGCTGAAACGTCGGAACGAAAATAAGGGCCGCGAGTTTCGTTGCCCGCGGCCGGTTGGTTATAGCTCGTCGTCCGGGAGTTCGATCTTCATCGCTTCGTCGATATCGAACGTTTCTTCATCGTCCATCAATTCGGTATCTTCGACGTCAATATCGATCTCGTCATCAAACCCATCAGCTTCGACTCCGGGAACATCCATCGGGATCGGCAGTTCGAGGCCGCCGCGGATGTCGGTCAATTCGTCAAACTCGTCCTCCTGCTTACGATTCTCGGTCGGATCGTACGCGACCTTGACGTTGCGGTAGTATTTCATACCGGTTCCGGCCGGAATGAGGCGTCCCATGATGACGTTCTCCTTGAGCCCGCGAAGGTAATCGATACGGCCCGAGATCGCAGCTTCGGTAAGCACGCGGGTGGTTTCCTGGAAGCTCGCCGCCGAGATGAACGAATCGGTCGAAAGCGAAGCCTTCGTGATACCGAGAAGGAGCGGCTCTCCAACCGAAGTCTGTCCGCCTTCTTCGGCAACGCGACGGTTCTCGTCTTCGTAGCGGAAGCGATCGACCTGTTCCTCGAGCAGGAATTCGGTATCGCCGACCTCTTTGATCTTGACCCAGCGGAGCATCTGACGAACGATGACCTCAATGTGTTTGTCATTGATGTTAACGCCCTGCAGACGATAGACTTCCTGGATCTCGTTCACGACGTAATTCTGCAGGGCTCCCGTTCCGAGAACACGCAGGATATCGTGCGGGTTGAGCGGGCCGTCCATCAGCGGTTCGCC
>CAZVDM010000025.1:0-29257 GCA_964625555.1 uncultured Chloracidobacterium sp. | reverse complement strand
GGGCTTGTGACAAATCACACGGGCCGAAATCTCGCTGGCAAGCAGACGATCGACATTTTGAAAGAAGCTCAGAACGTGAATCTCGTCGCGTTGTTCGCGCCGGAGCATGGGATTCGCGGTGAACTCGATCAAGATAAGATAAATGATTCTAAAGACGAGAAAACTGGATTGCCGATCTTTTCGCTTTACGGTGAAACAAGACGGCCAAAGCCTGAGCAGACTGCGACCATCGATGCTTTCGTTTATGACATTCAGGACATCGGAGCGAGATTTTACACTTACACGGCGACGCTCAAGAATGTGCTTGAGGAGGCCGCAAAGGCAGGGAAGCCCGTGTTTATTCTCGACCGGCCAAATCCTATTAACGGCAACGACATCGACGGAATTCTCGCAAACGAAGACAAACTCTCATTCATTGCCGCCCACACGACGCCGGTTCGCTACGGCCTGACGATCGGCGAACTTGGGATGATGATGAACGCCGAGCGGAAGATCGGTGCCGACGTTCGCGTGATCAAGATGGACGGCTGGTCGAGGTCGATGTGGTTTGACGAGACAGGGCAAACGTGGGTCAATCCGAGTCCGAATATGCGTTCGCTGACCGAGGCGACGCTATATCCGGGAATTGGATTGTTGGAAACAACCAACGTCTCGGTCGGTCGCGGAACCGATACGCCGTTCGAGGTCGTCGGTGCTCCGTGGATCAACGGGCGGAACCTCGCGAAATATCTGAATGAGCGAAATCTGAAAGGCGTGCGATTCGTTCCGGTCCGATTCAAACCGAACGCATCTGTATTCAAAGATGAGGAATGCGGCGGCATCAACATCGTTATTACCGACCGAAACGCCTTCGATTCGGTCGGCACCGGCATCGAGATCGCAACGGCTTTGCGGAAGATCTATTCGACCGATTGGCTGGTCGATAGGTATGCAAGATTGCTCGTAAATCAGGAAATCCTCGACGCCGTAAAACGCGGCGAGTCGCCCGAGAATATCGACAAATTGGTAAGACCAAAAAAAGAAGAATTTAAGACTCGTCGGGCATCATATTTGCTTTACAAATGAGTGGTTTAGGGTTATAAAAGTTCCAACGTTCACATTTTCGTAACAACTCGTTTATTTGTAAGGATTTTAGCGAAATTCGCATATTTCTTGTGTTTGGTGCGATAACGAAAATTTGAATAAATCTCCATTAACGTAAAGAATCCTTATGGTTATCATCAGCTTTATCAAAAACTTCGACAAGGGATGGAAGAATATGAATAGGAAAACATTGAGTTCGATCTTGGCGGCATTTGCGTTGACGTTGAGCATCGCCGGATTAGCCGCTGCACAGGAAATTACTGGTTCCATCGTCGGAACTGTTAAGGATTCAAATGGCGCAGCGGTCGCGGGAGCGGTCGTGACCATCACCGATACGGCTAAGGGAAACCAGGTCGTCAGAACGATCACCACCGGCGACGATGGTGGATTTTCAGCGCCGAATTTGGCAACCAGCGAATACGCGGTGTCGGTCGAGGCTCCGGGTTTTAAGAAGTCGGTAAACAACGGGATCAAAGTGGACGTTGGCCAGCGACGACAGGTCGAGGTCGCCCTTGCGGCCGGCAGGATCGACGAAACTGTCACGGTGACGGCTGATGCCGTGGCTGTCGAACTTACCACGCCTACGTCCGGAACGACGATCAACGGCGACCAGGTCCGCGAACTCTCGCTCAATAACCGAAATTGGGTGCAGTTGATAGCCATCGCCCCCGGCGTTTCGAATGATCTCTCAGATCAGGTTTACACGGGAACAACAAACCCGGAAGGCCAGGCAAACACCATCAATATCTCGGTCAACGGCGGACGAAGCAGTCAAAACACATATACCGTGGATGGTTCCGATGTGACCGACCGCGGTTCGAACATTACCATCCAGGCGTATCCGAGCGTTGATTCGATCGGCGAATTCAAGATCTTGCGATCGCTCTATCCGGCCGAATCCGGACGAAGCGGCGGCGGACAGGTCAATATCGTGACACGTTCCGGCGGAAGCAAATTTCACGGTTCTGCCTATGAGTTTGTGCGAAATGAGGCGTTTAACGCCAACAATTTCCTGCTCAATAGCACGACATCGCCTCCATTTGGCCGTGACACGAACGGAAAGGCAAAACGAGCTCCTTTTCGCTACAACGATTATGGCTGGACGTTGTCCGGCCCCATTTATTTCTTCAATTTTGGCGAAAAAGATCCAGGCGAAAGCTATTTCAAGAAATGGGACCGAACCTTCTTCTTCTTTTCTCAGGAGATCAGAAAGGACCGCAGGTTTTCGTCTGCGGCTAACCAGAGCGTTCCAAACGAGGCATTGCGTAATGGAATATTCCCGATCGATGTCTGTATAAACAGAAACAATGTTCCTGCGGAGACCTGTGCAGTTGGCAATGCCGGCAGACTGACGGCCGGAACTCCAATTCCCGCGGCAATGCTGAGCCCGGCGGCCGTTGCATACCTGAACGGCGTTTATCGAAAGATGCCGCTTCCGAATAATCCTTCGGTCGGACCATATACACTTACAACGTCAATCAGAAATGTGTCGGATTTTCAGCAAGAGATTATCAAGATCGACCACAGTTTCTCAGACAAGTTGTCAGCATATTATCGTTATGAACGCGATCAGATCCCAACGATCGACGGTAACGCACTGTTCTCGAGTGGTTCCGGAATTCCTGACGTCTCGACGACCTCTACAAACTCGCCCGGGAGAACGCATACGGTCCAAGCGACATATGTAGCAAGTCCGAGCTTGATCTTCGAAGGACGCTACAATTTTGGTTATGGTGCGATACTTAGTGAAAACATCGGTTTGTTGGCTTTGAGTAACACGCAAGTGCCGATCACTTTGCCGTTCGCTAATCAGCGTGATCGTATTCCTTCGGTGACCGGCAATGGCTTTAACGGTTTGACGAGTTTTGGTCCCTACGATAATTTTTCCTGGAAAAGCAATTGGACGGGAAGTGCGACGTGGGTCACGGGCGATCATACTGCCAAATTTGGCCTCGTTTATTCGAAGTATCGTAAGAACGAGAACGCTCTTGCAGGAAATAACGAGGGCCTCTTTAATGTGTTTAGCACGACACTCGCCTCAGGTGTTACCAGTAATGCAACAAATCAGAATTTGGCACGATGGGCTAACTTTCTAGTGGGAAATGTCAATGGATTTTCACAGGCAAGTTTTGATTACACAGCCGACCTCCGTCAAATGGCATTTGAAGCTTATGCACAGGATGAGTGGCGGCTTCGTCCGAATTTGACGCTCTATGCAGGCGCACGTTACTCATTCTTTGGCTCGCCGTGGGATAGGAACGGCAGGTTGTCCAATTTCGACCCGACCCTATGGAATGCGGCAAATGCCCCGCAGGTTACCGGCGTAGGTAATCGTATCAGCGGCGTGGCGGGTGTAAATACCGGTAACTGGTGTAACGGCATCATCGTAAATGCACAAAACGTTCAGACCGGCCCGGCAGTATTTAACTGCACTCCGCAAGTTTCGCCTTATGGAAAATTTGTAATGCAGGTGTCAAAGAACGACGTTGCTCCTCGTGTCGGTTTGGCTTGGGATCCGTTCGGCAAGGGACGAACGTCGGTCAGAATGGGTTACGGCATCTATCACGAGCAGGTTCTCAATGGTACGATGCTCCAAAATATCGGTGTTAATCCACCGTTTCAGGTCACGGCAACGGTTTCAGTCGCAACGAGGTTAGATGCTCCGACCGCAGGTGTTTCCAGCTCTGCCGGCGTCCAAAGTCTGCGTGCCATTCAGACGGATTGGAAAACCCCGTATATGCAGCATTGGTCGCTGGACGTACAGCATCAGCTCGATAGCAAGACGATCGTGACCATTGGATATTTCGGTTCGAAGGGGACGAATCTGATCGGTCTAACTGAGCTGAACAGCGTCCGACCAGGGGTCGCCCGAAACTCAAACTGTGCTGTTGGTGCCGCCTATTATGCACAGACACCGGCACCGACATTGGTCAATTGTCAACCGCCGGGATATGTGTTTAGGAATACGAATCTCGCACCGGAAAATCCGAATGGTACTAGCACGGACATCCTGATACTCGATCAGATCCGTCCGTTCAAGGGATTCCGCTCGATCGCGATAATCCAACCGAGATACAATTCCAGTTATCACAGTATGCAGATATCGGCACAGCGTCGATTCTCAGGTGCATCGCAGATCAACTTTGCGTACACATGGTCGAAGAACTTGACCGATAATCAGACCGATCGTTCGACCGCTCCTCAGGATACATATAACATTCCTGGTGAAAAATCGCGTGCTACGCTCGATCGTCGGCATGTTTTCAACTTTAACTATGTTTACGAGCTTCCATTCTATGAAAAGCAGAATGGGTTGGTCGGAAAGCTACTTGGCGGCTGGCAGCTGTCAGGGATCTTTACCTGGCAGACAGGATTGCCGTTCACGGTAACCACATCAAACTTTGATCCGGCGGGTTCTGGTATCATCAACGCCAATCCGGCCGGTCGTCCGAATGTTTGGTGCGACCCGAACGCAAGTGCACCGCACACACCGCAGCAGTATTTCAATACTGGGTGTTTTGCATTGAATCCTTCGAACACACTGAACACTCGTCTTGCCGGATTTCAGAACGTGTTTGGCAACGCGGGCCGTGGCATCATCGAAGGACCGGGAACGAGGCGCATCGACGTAACGGTATCGAAGAATATTCGATTCGGAGAAAGCTTCCGGATCCAACTTCGTGCCGAGACGTTCAATGTCCTGAACACGACGAATTTCCGCGGATTTTCGAGCCTGAACAGTCAGACTGGCGGGACGTTGTTTGGTGCGATCGGTTCGGTGCGCGATCCGCGTACTATGCAGTTTGGTGCGAAGGTCATTTTCTAACTGATACGTATTTTGGACTTGCCCGCGTTTCCGGAAGGGAACGCGGGCATTTTTTATTATGGGTCAAGTGTGAAAAAATCTAGATATGGGAACGACATTGTTGATAAATTGCCTCGACGGCGCCAGCGGCGAATTGGGGCAGATTTTCATTTCGGACGGTCATATCGCTGGTCGGCATGGAACATGTCCGATCGAAGCTGATCTGATACTCGATTTGGACGGAGCGTCAATGTTTCCGGGCTTTATCGACATTCATAATCATGGTGCGGTCGGGGTCGATGTTAATACAGCTAATGCGGACGATCTGCTGGAAGTTGGAGCATTCCTCGCGAAGAACGGGGTTACGGCATGGATGCCGACGCTTGTGCCCGATTCGGATGAGAATTACGGGCGAGCTATCGCTGCGATCGACGAATTGATGGCTCGGCAAACCGGAATGGCTGTCGCTCAGGCAGTTGGCGTACATTACGAAGGCGTATTTGCCAGCGAAAAAATGTGCGGGGCCTTGCGGCCTGAGTATTTTCGCAGTGGGCAGTGGTCAGTGGCCGGTGGTCAGTTGCCCAGGTTGAAATGCGGCGTCCACATGACAACTCTTGCACCCGAGATCGAAGGCGGCATTGATCTGATAAGCGAATTGCT
Organism: uncultured Chloracidobacterium sp.; assembly: GCA_964625555.1. Classification (GTDB taxonomy): domain Bacteria; phylum Acidobacteriota; class Blastocatellia; order Pyrinomonadales; family Pyrinomonadaceae; genus OLB17. The sequence goes on along the minus strand of CAZVDM010000025.1, from coordinate 23,709 downwards.
TAAGGACGGCTGGATCGTTTCTATCGGACATACCAAGGCCGACCCGGCGACGCTTGACGCGGCGTTTGGCGCTGGCGCAAGACATCTGACGCATTTTTTTAACGCCATGACGGGCATCCATCATCGCGAAATGGGGGTCGCGGGTTGGGGGCTCTACAACCATAATGTCACGTTCGACATTATAGCCGACGGTGTCCATGTTCGACCCGAAATGCTCAGTGTGGCGTGTCATGCGAAATCGCCGGACAAAGTTTCTCTCATCAGCGATTCGGTCGCTCCGACGGGGCTTGGTGACGGCAAGTTTGAACTGTGGGGCGAAACGATATCGGTCACTAACGGTAAGACGCGGAATGAACGCGGCAGCATCGCGGGCTCGGTGAGCACAATGCTCGATGGCGTTAATATGATGCGCTCGCTTGGATTTTCGGACAATGATCTTGTGAAAATGGCTTCGACAAATCCGGCAAGGCTGCTCGGCATCGATTCTGATCGTGGTTCGATCGATGTGGGCAAGCGAGCCGATCTTGCGGCCATCGACGCTCACGGTAAAATCAAAATGACTATGATCGGCGGCAAGATCGTCGAATAGAAAAAGGCACCGCTCTCACGATGCCTTTTACCCCTTGATCAGCGGTCTGTTTAGAACTCAGATCCGCCATGCTTGCCGCCGAAGCCCTTATGGCCTTTCCCACGTTCTTCAAACTTTGTACGCATTTCCGCGGCCTTTGCCTTCTGTTCGTCAGTCAGGATCGCAAAGACCTGAGCTTTTACGCTTTCTTTCTGAACGATCGATTTTGCAACCAGATCGCCCTGCTCTTTGGCCAACACTTCGACCTGGGCCTGGTCAAACGTACCGTCTTTCCCCAAATCACGCAGCTTTGAACGATTTTCTTTCATCGCCTGCATTGTCGGCTCGAACGTAGCTTTGTTTGCCTCCATTATCTCCTTGACTTTCGCCTTCTGCTCGTCGGTCAGATCGAGACCGCGAAGCGCCATACCCATCCTGTCGCCTCGGCCATGACCAAAGCCGTGTCCGCCGCTGTTGTTCGCCCGTTTTTGGGCAATTACAAAGATCGCTCCGGTTGCAACGACTGCCACTGCAATAATCGCTAATACTATCTTTTTCATTATGAACTCCTATGATGAACCAAAAATATCGGCCTCCGCTTTCGGCCGTCACAACGATTAACGAAGCACAGACGGGCCCGATTGTATTGGAATTGTAGGATTCTGTAAAGAATTGTAAAAGGCACGCGCAAGGTGTTTTTTTGGCGTAGAATCTGATTGTATGAATAAGATCCTGATCATCGACGACGACGAAGAACTATGCGAACTAGTGTCGGAATACCTGACGGTCGAGGGATTTGAGATCGAATCTGTTAACGATGGTCAAACAGGCCTCGAACGTGCTTTGTCCGGTGATTACGACATGGCCATCCTTGATGTGATGCTGCCGAAGATGAATGGATTTGACGTGCTTCGGAATTTGCGTGAACAATCAAAATTGCCGGTTATAATGCTGACGGCCCGCGGTGATGATATGGAACGCATTGTCGGCCTAGAGATCGGGGCTGATGATTATCTGCCAAAGCCATTTAATCCGCGAGAGCTCGCGGCGAGATTGCGGGCAATTCTGCGACGCAGCGAACCGGTACTTGACGAATCGGGAGCCGGAGAGAAAATTGATGTTGACGGAATTCAGGTCTCTGCCGCATCACGCATCGCGACATGTGACGGCGAAGAATTGAATCTGACGTCGGTCGAATTTGAGCTGCTTAGCGAATTGCTACGCGAGGCCGGCAAGATCGTCAAGAAAGACGACCTAAGCGAGCGTGTTCTTGAGCGAAAGCTGTCGCCGTTCGACCGGAGCCTTGATATGCACATCAGCAACCTGCGCAAGAAACTAGGCAATCGCGAAGACGGCAGCGAAAGGATCAAGACGATACGCTCCGTCGGTTATATTTACACGTTGGTATGAAGTTATTTCTAAAGATCTTTCTTTGGTTCATGGTCGCCATCTCGTTAATGGTCGGCGTGATGTATTTTGTCACACGTACGTTTCAGACGGAGCCACTGGTCAACCGTTGGGAAAGATCGACACGCAATCAGTTGGTGGTTTATGCAGGGACCGCCGAGCAGATAGCCCGTAGCGAAGGCGAGGCGGGTGTTCGAGCTTTTTTAACAAGGCTTAAAGATCTCGAGCCGCCGCGTGAAGTTGATCTCGTTGCCGCCGACGACACTATCTGGTTCGGCCAGAATGACGATGTTGCCGATTCGCTGGCACTGATCGCGCGGACGCGTGCGAGCGGCGGAGCGGAGACCGATCTTTCGGCGGACGAGCGTTCGATCGCCGCCGCACCAGTTGTTTTTCCGGACGGCCGCAAATTCGTGCTGGTCTTGCAGTGGGAACGGGCAGGTCCGCAAGGCGGACTTTTCTTTGGGTCATGGCTGGCTAATCTGCGGCTTATAGGAATTCTGCTTACGGCGTTTGTCGTTTGCTCGTTGCTTGCGATGTATCTTACGTCGCCGATCCGAAAGCTTCGCAATGCCACAAAACGTCTGGCGGACGGAGAACTAGAAACCCGCGTTGCAACTGAAATGGGGCGTCGTCGTGATGAACTGGCGGACCTTGCCCGCGATTTCGACAATATGGCCGAGCGAATCGGATCGCTCATCACTTCTCAGCAGCGGATGACGCAGGATATCTCGCACGAACTGCGTTCGCCTCTTGCACGAATGAATGTCGCTCTTGAGATCGCAAAGCAAAAAGCTAATCCCGAATCTGCTCCGATGCTCGAACGCATTGAGACCGAATCGATGCGGCTAAACGAGATGATCTCGCGAATTCTGATGCTTGCGAAGTTAGAGAGCGGCAGCGATGATTACGAACACCGGCGGCTGGATCTCGCCGAACTTGTTAAAGACGTCGCGGCGGACGCCGATTTTGAGGCTCAAGCGAAGGGTAAGGTCGTCGAGGTTTCGTCGGCGGATAAATGTACCGTAATGGGCAGCGAAAATCTTCTGCGGAGTGCGATCGAGAATGTACTGCGAAATGCGGTACGCTATACCGCGGACCGGACGGTTGTGGATGTTTCACTGTCCGCCGACAACGGTCACGCGGTATTAAAGGTTTTGGATCATGGCGGCGGGGTCCCACAGGAGGAACTCGCCAATCTATTCCGCCCGTTTTATCGCGTCGGCGAAGACCGCACACGACGGACCGGCGGCATCGGTCTTGGCCTAGCGATCGCCGAACGAGCGGTCAAGGCCCATAAGGGTAAGATCTCCGCTTCCAATGTCAATGGTGGCCTTCAGGTCGAAATAAAGCTCGAGACTATTTGATCTTCGATAGAGATCAGCCGCCAATCATACGGATAACACCGACCACGTAAAGTTATCTTGGTGTTGGGCGGCTTCTGATCTTGTTGTTTGGAAGCCGCCCGCTTACGCAGGCGGTTCTGACGCTCGTGCGGCGATAAATGACCGCACGGCAAGCACCACGAATATCAGACAAATTATAGCCATCGCAAGCTGTGAAACAGCGGCAGCATTGAGCGTAAATTCGCTGATCTTCGACATGATCCGGCCGAACGGCAAGATAAATCCAAGCAGCGCGAATACGACCGCGGCGTGCATCAAGTGTTTCCGCATCGATTCGTTTGATGCGAGATGGCCGAGAAGCATCAGGACGATGCCAAAAGCCGCCGGTATGAGGGCCGTGAGGCTCGCATTGCCGTTATAAAACCCGTAACCGTAGCCCACCGCTCCGACGAGGATGAGCAACCTACCAAACCAAATTGCTGTTGATGGCATAATTTCCTATTTCTTTTCGATCGGAAGAATAATTGCTGATGGAGTCTTACCGCCAAGGTAGATCCGTTGTGTGGCCTTGCGAAATGCAGCGGCCGTCGCTTGCTTTGGGTTCGCCATGTATTGCTGCGGGCTGCGTGCTACGAGCGGGAACCATGTGCTTTGGATCTGAACCATTATACGATGACCTTTCTTGAATGTATGGGCGACGCCCGGCATGGTGAACGCGAGCTTGGTGGCGACATTCGGGACGAGCGGCGACGGTTTCTCGAAACTATTGCGAAATCTCGCCGGCATCGGCTCTCCCCGCAAAAGCATCTGGTAGCCGCCGGGATAAAACACGCTCCAAGCGGAATTCTGCGGCGGGCGCACACCGTTCGGATATAAATAGTCGTCAGGGAAGACGTCCACAAGCTTTACGACAAAGTCCGAATCAGTTCCGCTTGATGAGACAAAGAGCGACGGCTTGATATCGCCGATGACGGTAATGTCCTCGGTGAGGGGTTCAGTTTGGTAAACCAAAACGTCCGGCCTGGTACTCGCAAATCTTTGGTCCTCGGTCATGAAATCACGCGGGTAATTGCGAGTGATCTTCTGCGTGTATGGAACCGGATTGGCGGGATCGGAAACGTATTCGTCGCGGCCGCTCGCTCTTGGGGCCGTGAAAGAAAGGCCTCCGTTCTCGGTGAGATAGACCGAGATGTCGGACGAGCTCTTTGGCTGATAGTTCTCCATCCCGCGCCAATCGTGCGAGCCTGTATCGTAGAGATTTACCTCCTTAATTGCGGAAATGTCCCCTTTATTCTTAAGGAAATGATCAAAAAATGGCAGTTCCAGGTTCGATCTAAAATATTCACCGGTCTTGCTGCCAAAATAGGCAGTTCCAAGCCAGTCGCCGTCGTTCCGGCTCCAGCCGCCGTGATCCCAAGGGCCGACGACCAGGACGTTAAAGATGCCGGGGTTCTGCTTCTCGATGTGCTGATACGTGCGAAGGGCACCGTAAAGATCTTCGTTGTCGTACCAGCCGCCGACGGTCATTGTTGCGCAGGTAATATTTTTGAGCTTGGGGAGAATGTTGCGGTCCTTCCAGAACTGATCGTAGTTCGGATGGGCCATCATGTCGTCCCAAAATTTGATCCGCGTGCCGAGGGCAGTTTGATAGTAGTCGGAGATCTCCTTGAGACCGCCGAGCTGAAGGTAAAAGTCGTAGCCGTCCTGTGTATTCCGGCCTTTCCATGGTCTTATATAGTCGCCGGTCGATGTCGGTGCGGGGCGATCCTGCCCAAAGCCCTGAAAAAACGAGAAATTCTGTGCGAGGAACACCGCTCCGTTATGATGCATATCATCGCCGTTGTACCAATCGCTGACAGGCGCCTGCGGCGAACATGCTTTTAGAGCCGGATGCGAATCGATCGATCCGGCGGACGCGTAAAAGCCCGGATACGAGATTCCGTAAATGCCCACCTTGCCGTTATTGTTTGGAATATTCTTGATCAGCCAATCGATTGTGTCGTAGGTGTCGGTCGATTCGTCGATCTTGGAATTATCCGTATTAGCAATATCGGGCCTTACGTCCTCAAACTTGCCCTCGCTCATCCAACGGCCGCGAACGTCCTGATAAACGAAGATATAACCTTCCTTTGCGAACAGTGGATCGGGCCCAAGCGAGCCTTTGAACTGGTCTTTGCCGTCCTTGTCTTTCCCGTAAGGAGAAACGGTGTACGGCGTGCGGTTCAGCAAGATCGGATACTTCTCGGACTTCTTTTCCGGAGTGTAAATTGAGGTGAAAAGCCGTACGCCGTCGCGCATCGTGATCATCACTTCCTGTTTATCGTAATTTTCGCGAATGTACTTGGCGAGTTCCTGCTGCTGTTGGCTTGCAGCGGGCGGCTGAGCAAACGTGGTGAAGGAAAATAGGAGAACAATGACGAAAAAAAAGCCGGCCTTTTTCATAACTTTTGTCTCTCAGATCGAGAATTTGTGAACAACTCGATTCTCGCTCAAAGCTAGGCAAAAGGGAAGCGGAGGCAAATTGTGTTTTCGTCCGACTTGGGTTTTATTTTCGCATGTCGTCGATCATATCGGCGATGACCTTTTTGAGGTGAGCAGTAACGGCGGCATAGGCTTCGTCATCGTGGCCCTCACCACCTGCGACGACCTTTGCATAAAATGGTTCGCCGACGCGGATCTTGACCTTAGCGGGGCGGATACGCCATGAATTGCGCGGCCACACCTTGTAAAGGCCGTCGATCGCGATCGGAACGATCGGCACATCGAGCTCTGCGGCGAGTATCGCCGCACCCTTTTTGAAGCCGTGCAGTTCGCCGTCGAATGCGCGTTCGCCTTCGGGATAGATATTGAGCACCTTACCCGCTTTTAGGCCGATCGCACCGGCTTTCATGGCACGCATAAGCTCGGTATCGGGGTTGACGGGCACTACATTGAGCAGCTTGGCTATGTACCGCGTCAAGCCGTTGTTAAAGAATTCGCTTGCACCTACATGAAAGATGTTTTTGAAAAGAGCAAACGGATAATTGGAGCAGATCACGAATGGGTCGAGAAAGCTCTGGTGGTTCGGGGCGATGATGAACGACTGAATTTTCGTGTCGGAACCACTTGCGGTAGCGGGTGGTTGAACGCTGAGAGCATTCCCGTTACCTTTATTTGTGATCGCGCTACTTAAACCATCCGCTACCGCAGGCGGTTCTGAATTAAACGTCAGATTCTCTCTGCCCGTGACCTCGAGACGCATGAAAATTTTGAAAACGACCCAAAATAGCTTGTAAACGACAAAGGCAAAGGCCGCAAATAGCGGGCGGTCCTGAAGAATGCCTTCGACCTCGGGGAATTTGTCGTCGGCCTCGCGGATGATCTGCCCCCAGTTGAGATCGACCGAGACGTTTTCGACCGTTTCACCGCCGTGTTTGTTTACAAGCTCAATGACATTGGCAACCGTCAGAGCTGTCGCAGCCTCATCACCGTCAAATTCGGTCGAAAATGCCTGTTCGAGGGCTGCAAAAGTCTCAGCTCGGGCCAAACTGTCAAGCCCAAGGTCGAGCTCGAGACTCATCGACGGATGGATTACGTCCCCTTCTTTCGCATTTTGACGAATCGCCGCGACAACCGCCTGCGCAGTGGACGTCTGGAGCAGCAATTCGTCGGCGGAACTCAGCTCCCACGCCTTTGTTTCCTTAGCTTCAGTCGCAATGATGCCGGTCTCGACCTCCTTTTTAAGCTGAAAGCGTTTGATCTTACGGGTCGCGGTCCGCGGCAATATTTCCTGGCGAATGATATAGTCGCGAACGCGTTGGTACTCGGGCAGATCGCGGCCGAGACTGTCGAGCGCGTGTCGGATCGCCTCTTTCGAGTTCGCGATCTTTGCTTGTTTTAGATAGTCGAAATCCGGGACGACAACGGCGGCCAATTTCTCAGCACCGCTGCGGCCCTCTGATTCGTCTTCGATACCAATTATTGCAAGCTCGGCGACGAGCGGGCATTTGAGATAGTGGACCTCAAGATCTTCGGGATGGACATTTTTGCCGCTCGGCAGAACGATCACGTCCTTTCCGCGACCAACGATGTAAAGATGGCCGTCAACGAGTTTTCCGAGATCGCCTGAGCGGAAAAAGCCGTCATCCGTAAATGCCTCGGCATTCGCAGTCGGATTTTGATAGTAGCCCTTGAAGACCATCGGGCCTTTGATCAAGACTTCGCCGACACCTTCTTTGTCGGGCTCACTGACCTTGATCTCAATTCCATGCATCGCCTTTCCGACGCTGCCGACGCGGTTGTCGTCTTCGTAGGTGGCGGTCGCGGCTCCGCTGGTCTCGGTCAAGCCATAACCCTGCAAGATCGTAAACCCGAGTTTGTGAAAGTCGATGGCGACGTCCTCGTCGAAACGAGAACCTGCCGAGATCGCGATCCGCAGTTTGCCGCCAAATCCCGCGTGCACCGCGCCGAACATTTTGGGCCCAAGGTTCACGCCGATGGTGTTCCGCAAAACGCCGTTGGTCGCCAGCATCACTTTGAACAGCCGTTGAACCACGCCAGGCTTAGATTTCACTCCGTCGAAGATCTTTTTGTGGAAGAGATACCAAAGCCGCGGCACGGTCGTAAGGATCGTAGGCTTGAATTCCTTCATCGCCTTGGAAAGCTCGTCCGGCGTGAGTTCTTTGAGGTAACCGACCTCGCAGCCGTAATTGGTCGCGATCCACATATTTACGATCTGCAAATAAGCGTGAAAAAGCGGGAGCAGGCTGAGAATCTTTTCTTTATCGGAGAGCTTAAGGACAAGATTAACGCCCTCGAGCTCGGCTACTATATTTGCATGTGTGAGCGGGACGCCCTTCGGAGTGCCTGTCGTACCGCTCGTATACATCAGGATCGCCATATCGTCACCCCTGGCGGGCGGCGTTTCAGCAGCAAATCCAGCTGGATATTCGGTCGCAGCCCAATCCTCGAAGTGCTGAAAACCATTTGCAGAGTTAGTCATATTCCAAACAACGGTAGGAATATGACGACCGAGCTTTTCCTCGATCTGCGAGAACCGTTCGGTCTGGTCAGGGGAAAGAAACGCTACCTTTGCCTCGGAGTTTTCGAGGAAGTTAGTGATAGTTTCGATCTCCCCGTGCGGATCAAGCGGGACGATGACGCCGCCGATCATCAGCGTGCCAAGATATGCGATCGACCATTTGGGATGATTTTCACCGATCAGGGCAACGCGGTCGCCGAATTCCACGCCCTCATGCCGAAGTCGGTACGAAACGCTGCGAACCTTGTCTAGTACTTCACCCCAGGTGTAAGTGGCGTCGTCACTGCCAACGATGCGCATGGCAATGGCATCAGGACGCGATTCAAAGGACTCGACCAAACGCTCGCAGAATGATTTAGACATAAGTTTCTTGCGGGTTTGACTATCTTAGTCCGCAAGCAATCTTAGTGCAAGGTCGCGGGCCTGCGTTCGGATCTCAGGAATCGCCGTTGTTTCCCAAAGGGTGCCCCGTAGAGCTGTGCCTAGAGTGTAAACGACCTCAGAAAATTCACCATTCTTGTTGACCACTCGACCATCCGGAGAAGCGGCGATGCCCTGGGAGAGTTCGTCGTTGCGAATGTGGTTACGGTCGATCAGGTTTTCGACGAACGTAGATTCGATCTTAGCGAAATTTGCCTGAGAGCCGATGCAATTGACGAGAATGTTAGCTGACGCATTTTCTTCGACGCCGTCCGTGGTGAATGTGATGTCAAAACCGGCGTCGGTTGCGTCGATCGCCTTCAGGCGGCCGCGGAGTATCTCGAGCTTGCCATTCGTTCGCATTTCGTCGAGAACTGCAGCCGCTTCAGCGGGCATTCTGTGACGTGCAACGTTCCAATATCGGCTGAGGTGCTGCATGAAATAGCGCTTTTCAGCGAGCGGAAGGCCAAGCCAAATTCGTTGGGTGTCGGGACGAAGACTGTCGATCACAGCACGCCAGTTGCTGTCCCCCGCATCGGCGAGCTTCGCGTGCCGGCGGACGGCTTTGAGGATGTCTGTGATCCGGCTAAAGCTCTTAATTTCGTCGTAGAATGAAGGATAAGAGAACCCAAGCTTGTGAACTGCAGGAAGCAGGCCTCTTGTCGAGATAGCGGAGATCTTTCCGTTGTGGCCTGTTTTGTTGAGCTGCAATGCCACATCGATCATCGATAGACCGGTGCCGACGATGAAGACCGTGTCGTTTGCGGCGATCGATTCATATAGGTCGGCTCCCCACGGGTTTTGGAAATAATCAGGCGAATCGATAAATGTAAGATCGGCGACACTCGGATGGGGCGGATCGAAATTGCCGAATGCAAGCACGACGTGGTGCGAGGGAACGATCTCGCCGGAACGCAGCATCACTTCTGCGGAAGAGCCATTAACAGACATATCGACCGCTTCGTCGTCGATGATATTGAGCCGGAGATTCGGCTTTAGTTGGACGGTTTCCTTATCGAAGACATGGCGTAGATACTCGCCAAATAGTCGTCGAGGAACAAAATCGTGAGGATCACAAATATGGCCGTTTGCGGTGAGCCAGTCATGAAAATGCCCGATCTCGTCCGGAAAAGCTCCCATTCTTCCGCATGGAACATTCAGCAAATGCGATGGCTGCAGAGTCCCAAATGCGACGCCTCGGCCGACCCGCGAACGCCGTTCGACAAGGTTGATCTCGATCGCGGTATCACCTGCATATCTAAGTAGATTTACCGCTAGCAAGGTTCCGCTTGCGCCGCCGCCGATAATTGTTATGCGTTTCATGTGGGCTGCAGATACAAAAAGAGGCTGTGCGAGCACACAACCTCCGATAGATCCGCGTGTCCTCCTTCGTTAATGCCTACGAGGTTAGCTGTCGGGCTGGAAGCGAAGAAGTCTTCTCCTGATATCCTCAGATTAGCCCCTGGTCTGTTCGAATGAACAAACCAATTGGTTCCCCCGCGTGAACGCATTTGGCGGTCACTTCGGCAAATTGATTTATGTGAGTTTAGACAATTGGGGTGTGAAAAAGCAAGAAATATTTTTGCGGAGTTGCTGCCATCACAGTTTTATTTTCAAGCCGGTCCCAATAACATTGACGGTCCCCGGCGACGAATGGTTATCGCCTTGAAGTAGGTAGTAGATATCGAATGAAACCTTTTTCGTGACAGTCTTGTTAAATCCAACGCTGAATCGGTTTCGCGAAAATCGGCCGGAAGCCGAATCGTAAAACGGTTCTTCGGTCGCGAAGATCTTAAGGCCCGGAATAAAGCCTTTTGGCAGCTCCTTTTCGATCGTGATCGAGGGTCGGTATCTCCAGGTATTAGCTCCGGGTCGGACACGGTACTCGATCTGGCTGCGATGGGAAAGGCCGAATCCTTTTGTCGGGAATTTGTAAACAAATCGCAGCTGATAACGGTTCTCAGTTCTAAACTGCCCGGCTGAATTGCGATATCTGATGAACGAATAGAATGGTGTGATCGCGATCGCTTTCGTCGGCTTATAGGCGATACCAAAGCCTACACGCCCCTCGTTGAATCGAGTAAGGTCCTTTGACCACCTGAACGTAAGCGGGAAATAGAGATCTAACTTCTTAACGACTGCGACCGTAACGCTGGTGTCGTTCCATAATTGTAGATCGTCGTTGTCCGGCGGAGCGGTCGTCTGAGATTCGGCCCCGATCGTAAGGAGTAACGTGAACACGGCAATCGCGAAAGATCCGAGCAAACGGTTCATAGAATTGAACAAGAAACGTGGAGTTTGATGTTACAGAAGTGTAACGAAGATGTTACAAAACGCGCAATCGACGAGAGTCGATTTAGCGACCTTTGGGTACGCGGACGCGGATCGCGTCTGGAACGATCTCGTAGGTTGCCGGAAGGCGTCCAGGTAACTCACCGTCGGTTTCGATACGGATTTCCTGGTCCGGATCGACGCCGGAGATCTCGATCTTTTTTGCTGTTGAGCCATTCACTTCCTGCAATCCGTGGTGCGTACCTCGGTAAAGCGTGTGGGCGTTGATAATGATCTTAAGAGCACCAATGTCGCCGATATTTACAACATCGAGCAGGCCATCGTTGAGGCTCGCGTCCGGTGCGATCAGCATTCCACCGCCGAAGTATCGAGAATTTGCAACGCAGAAAGCGATGGTTTGCAGTTTCGCCTCGGGGCCGTCGTCAAATCGAACGTTCAGCATCACGGGATCGAGATCGAGAACTTGCTGTAAGGTGGAAACGGCAAAATTAGCGCGTCCGCGGAGTGATTCGACCGGCAGCCAATCAAACACTTTTTGCGATTTCACACGCTCAATGATATTCGCGGCAAGGCCCGCGGACGAGACGTTTAGAAAATACCTGTTGGCACTTTTACCTCGGTGATCGAGGAATGTAACGCGACCGGCGTCGATATGCCGAGACATGCCATCTCTCAATGCCGCCGCGGCCTCGCGATTGCCGAGCGGCAAGCCAAGCGTGCGGCGAAAATCGCCTCCGGTGCCCGAGGGCAAGACGCCCAACTCAGCGTCGATACCGGAACGCAAAATGCCATTCGCCACTTCGTTGATCGTGCCGTCTCCGCCGCAAGCAATGATAAACTGCCTTCCGCTCTTTGCTGCACGCTCGGCGAGATCGATCCCGTCGCCGGGGCCCTTGGTAAAGGCTACGCTGAACGGGCCAAAGTGTGCGCGCAGATCGCTGGCGGTCGCCGACCATTTTTCACGCGTCGAGCCCGAGGCCGATTTTGGATTTACGATCACGAGCGGTAGCGTCGTGTCGCCAGTTTGAGTTGTTTCGTTGGTTTTCGCCAATTGTTTTATATCCGCAATGATTTGTGTAGCTTTTTTTCAGTTGAGAGTCAAAGTGAAAAAGAAAAGCGGCCTCGCGACCGCTTTTTCAAATATGCGATATTCGACCCTGATCATAGGCCGCCGGATTGAAGGAAAATATTATTGGATAGGTTCCGGCTGATCGTCACAGTTTTCGGCGCCGCGGCCATAAATGCCTCAATATCCGCGATAGAGCGGGGAATTGCCTTTGTCATCCATTCAGCTCCGGTTTCGGTAACAAGCATATCATCCTCGATCCGAACGCCAATATTTTTGTATTTTTCAAATACTGGGCGAATCTTCGTTTTGAAAGTCTGCCACTCCGGAGTATCAGGAAGGTTGTCGAGGGCATCTTCTCTGATATAGATGCCCGGTTCATTTGTGTAGACCATCCCGGGCCGAAACTTCGCGCTGTAACTGCCGACGTCGTGAACATTCATGCCAAGCCAGTGCCCGAGACCATGGATGTTCCAAACGTTGAATTGCTTTGGATCAGTGATCAGACCAAGCCGCATCAGGCCTGATTTGATAACCTCGCGTGCGGCATTTTGAGCTTCGCCGTAGGTCGCTCCGGGCTTTGTTACACGGGCCGCGGCTTCCTGTGCATCGTAGACGATCTGATAGATCTCGGCCTGTTCCTTAGTAAATTTGCCGTTCACCGGAAATGTACGCGTTACGTCGGCCGTGTAATGTTCGTACTCGGCGCCGACGTCCATCAGCAAAAGTTCGCCCTTTGTTATCGGGCTTTGCGATTCGACATAGTGCAGGGTTGTCGCGTTTGGGCCGCAGCCGACGATCGACGGATAGCCCCAGAAATCGGCGTTCCGGCGCCGGAATGTATATTCGACTTCGGCATGAAGTTCATATTCCCAATTAAGCCTGCCGACCGTTGCCATCGAACGCATGTGAGCTTCTCCTGAGATATCGATCGCGTGTTGAAGCAGCTTCAATTCGTAAGGTGACTTTACATGCCTGAGTTCACCGAAGATCGGCTGCGCGTTTTCTACCTTTGGGCCGTTTATTTCCTTCGAAAACTCATGCTCAACGCGAAATTCACGCATTCCGTCACGATCTTGCTCACTGTTGGGCAACAGCAAATAGACGATATCGGCTGCGGTTGAAACATTGGCAGTACCGTCCTTTGAGGTGAATGGCTTCTTGTCTTTCATTGCCTGAAAAAAGGCCGCACGTTCCGATGAATCTATGAGACTTTTCAAGCCTGAAACGGCCATCGCCTGTTCGCGGGAATACATCTTTCCTTCCCATGCTTCGCGAAGCGGCACGCGTTTTGGCAGGAAAAGCGTTTCGGTAACGGTGCCGCCGTTCTTGGTCATCACGAACGTTGCTCCGTCCTGCTTGAGAGCCGTGAGGTAATAGAGATTATTTTCCTGCCGATAAACGTAATCAACGTCGTTCGTATAGAGCCGAGGTTCGGCACTAAAAAGGATCAGGATGCTGTTGTCGGCCATTTTTGCGGCGACCGCAGCACGGCGTTTTGCCAGTTCCGTGTGTCGCTCGGCGTCCGTAAATTTCGGAGCCGGCGGCGTCACGCGGATCGATGTCGGGCCCGGAACGGCAAATGCGGGAATGGCCGTAAATACCATTATGCTCAAACTTAGACCAGCCAAAAATCTCTTCATTTTATTACCTCGATTGATAGATCTCTTGTCGTCGTATTGCCGAAATAATCAGCCGCGGACACCCTCAAAATATATGATCCGCTTTCAAGCTGAGACGGATCCAGAAAGCCCTCGCGATAAGTATCAGCCTCCACATAATTCGTAGCGATGTAGTTAAATATCGTCTCGCCGGTCGCTCCTGAGTGGCTGCCGTTGGCATATACGAATTTTACTGCTTCGTTCGGCGGCGTCCGGTCAAATTTGATCTCCGCGGCAGGCCCCGTTGAAACCGAAACATCGCCCCGATACAACTGGTACCAAACGCGGTAGAGGCCCAAACGCCGCCGCTCGTTGTTGCCGTCAACCTGATCGAACGCTTTGACTACAATGCGGATCCGGTCACTCAGCGTAATACGCGAGTTTTTGGACGGGGTTTCGATTTCTCGCCAATTTACATCGAAAAGCGTAACTTTTTCGATGACAGGCGGCCTTGAATCGGAAATGCCCGGCAAAATCAGCGCATCGAGCGCGTTCATTTCGGAGCCGCTGCGGCCGGCGATGAGGTGAACGTGATTCATCGAATTGAGCGTACCGATACGTTCGCCGGCATTGAACTTTGCACCGCGTGGGATCCTTACATTCATTGGTTCTCCTGACGTATCTCGTTGAAACTGAAACCGTGGATCACTGAACAAATTGCCGTTTGCATCGCGGCCGAGGCGAATGTGGATATAGCCCATCGTCGGCATTCGGACGAGTTCGCGAAGCGTGTTGAAATTTTCAGCGGCAATTGGTTTCAGGACCTTTTCCGTTCGAACGAATCTGGCGGTCTCGCCGTACGAGCCTGCAATGTCGAGACCGTTGTGAAACCAGATCTGATCGGTTTCAGGCGTGACGAGGCCGCGGACCTCGCCGAGTGTACCGGCGATATCGCGTTTGGCGTCTGGCGGATCGTATGGCCAGCGGGCGGGCTGGGCGTTGCGGAAATCCTCGGGCTTGTCGCGGCGGGCCGCGATCTCCACGGATGCTATTTCGTGCGATCCTTTATCGGCTGAAATCCGGCGGACGAGGCGATTTTCGCTATCGGCGATGATCAGATCGCCTTTGTCGTCAACGGCAATACCGGAAGGGCGATTGAATCGAGAGACCGCCAAACTGCCGTCGCGAGTCCCTCTGTCGCCGTTGTTTAGCGTTGTGACGATTGGCAAAACGCCGCCTACCTTTCGCACTGCGTTGCCATCCGTGACATAGATCGTGCCGTCCGGATCGACCGCAATGCCGGTTGGATGGACGAAAGACGCCGATAGTAGCGAGCCGTTTACGAGGTCGCTGACACCATTTCCGGCCAGCGTCCAGACGCTGCCGTCGGGTTCTACGACGCGGATTCGGTTGTTTCCGGTGTCGGCGACGAGCAGCTTGTCGTGCCAGAGAGCGAGTCCGGTCGGCGTGTTGAATCTCGGTTCGGTTCCGTCAGAAAAGCCTGTCGTTGAGCCCGCGATGGTACGGACTTGGCCGTTTTCGATCAAACGGATACGGTCATTATAAGTATCGGCGACATAGATCTTGTTGTCGGCAGCCACGATCCCTATTGGGGCGTTGAATAGAGATGCGGAAGTATCGCCATCGTTATTTCCTGAGCTGGCTTCGACGCCAGCAACGAGCGAGATATTGCCGGACTCGTCGATCTTTTTTATGGTGTGAGTTCCGGAATCTGCGACGAGCAGGTCGCCGTTCTTGTCAATAGCGACCGCCGATGGTGTATCGAGTCCTTTCGCAAGAACCGACGATCGTCCATCTGCTTCGATCTTCCAGATCTCGCCTTTCTCGCCGTCTGAAATGTAGGTCATGCCGTCCTTTGCAGCGATCCCGAATGGTTCGCCTATCGAGTTGTCGATGCCTGCAATGGTTGAGACGAATTTGAGGTTCGGGCGGTCACGATCGAGATACGAACATGAGTAAATAAAGGCCGAAACGCCGATCGCAATTGCGACGACTACGATTTGGACTCGGCTCTGAAATAGGAGGTGCATTCGGACGGAGTATTCGTTGCTTTCCGGCATCTTATGCTGATACTATAACGACATCCGTTCACGCATATCAAAACAAGGAGTTTAATATTATGTTTTCATTACAGGACCTTTTAGGACAAGAACAAGGAACTCAGGCGGTCGATCAGATCAGCTCGAATGTCGGAGCCGAGCCGTCGCTGGTCAATTCGGCGATCCAGATGGCACTGCCGGCGTTGATCAACGGCCTTGCAAATAACGCTGCGACACCCGAGGGAGCCGAAAGCCTGAACACTGCCCTCGACAACGACCATGCGGGCGGCGGCGTACTTGATAATTTGGGCGGATTGGCCGGAATGATATTCGGCGGACAGCAGGAAGCAGCTCCGCCGCCGCGTCAGGCCGATGCGGGCGGAATTCTGGGCCACATTCTTGGCAACAATCAAGGTCAGGTCGCGCAGCAGGTGAGTGAGCAGACCGGGCTCGGAATGGGGCAGGTCGCACAGATATTGATGTTCCTTGCACCGATCGTGATGGGTTATCTCGGCAAGCAGAAACAGCAACAGGGCGTCGGTGCCGACGGCCTCGGCGGGTTGCTTGGAGGATTGCTTGGCGGCGGTCAGGCTCAAGCGGCCGCTCCTCAGTCGTCGGGCAATGCTATGATCGACATGGCCTCGAACATGCTCGACAGCGACCGCGACGGCTCGGCTCTCGACGACATCGCATCGATGGCGTTCAAGTACATGACGAACAAGTAGTCAGTTGTCAGTAGTCAGCAAGCGCGAGTTTGAACGATCGTGTCAGGGTGAATTTTCATCAGTTTGGCACTCTCGTTCACACTCGCGTTTCTGCGCTTTTTGGGGGAAATCCAAACGTGTATTTTTTACCTCACTTTCAAATTGTGGTACGTACCACAATTAGATCAACAAAATTAAAGAAAATGCCGTAAAATCGCGTTCTGCGACAGTTTTCAAAGGGCTTGCGACAGTGTATTTAGGGCTTTGCGACAGTATAAAACAGGGTCTGCGACAATAAAAAACGACCTTGCGACAAACATAAAAAAGTGCCTTAAGAACTGTCGCTGGCTGCCGTTTCTGCCCTTGGTAACCAAAAACAGCAGAAAGCCCATCGCCGCCCAACATTCCCATTCAAAAACCCGAACTCCAACACTCCATCACCGCCCCAATTCGCATCCATCCGGCCCACCCACCCACCGGCGTCCATCTGCTCCACGCATACTGTTGCCGGAACTGTCCAGCGTTTCGCGTTGTCGCCGATCAAATTCCGCAATCGGGCGGCAAAAAGTTTAGCAACGAACCAGCGCGATCAGACAGCAACAAGATCCTTCATGTGCTGGTTTGTGTCCTGTTCGCGTCTTTCGCAGCAAAAACCTCGAATTTACCTTATCTGAAACAATCAGTGGCACGGTGGCGTATGAGAGGGAAATCATACGGGCGTTGAAGGGCGCCGGAAATACTAATAAATTGAGGAAATCATGAACTTAAAGCAATCATTTCGCCGGCTATTAGCCGGTGCGTCTATTTCGCTGTTGGCGTTTTCGAGTTTGGTGCAGGCGGCGCCGATGGCGGATCTGGTCAAGCTGTTTCAGCAGAACCAGGAAGTCAAAAAGCTCCCGCCGGTCAATTGGATCCGGAGCCGGCAGATAGATATCAAGCATATCGCGATCGATCTGCGGTTCGATTGGGACAAGGAACAGGCGATCGGCAGTTCGACGCTGACGCTCGCGCCATTTAACGATACTAACAAGATCATGCTCGATGCGGCGATGATGACGATCGATAGCGTGACCCAAGTCGGCGGTGGTGCCCTGAAATTTGAGTATGACGCGAAAAAGTACAACGACAATCTCACGATCGATCTCGGACGGACGGCGGCGGCGGGCGAGACGGTCACCGTAAAGGTCGATTACAAAACGAATTACGTCAATAAGGTCGATGACACGGACACGGCGATCGGCAGCTTTGGACGCGGTTTGAGATTTATCAAACCGACCGCAGACAATCCGAACAAACCGCGGCAGATCTGGTCGCAGGGCGAAACGGAATTTAATCGATATTGGTTCCCGTCGTATGACACGCCGAATGATTTTCGTACGACCGAGATGCGTGCGACGGTCGCCAAGCCCTTCTTCGTTGTCGGAAATGGCAAACTCGTAGATACAAAAGAGAACAGCGACGGCACACGCACCTTTCATTGGAAAATGGATCAGCCGTATACCAACTATCTGACCTCGATCGTCGTTTCGGAAACGACACCTGTCGTGCAGGATTTTGAAGGCGTTCCGGTTTACAACTATGGTTATACCAACGAGACAAAAGAGGTCGCCGCGACGGTCAAAAATCTCCCGGCGACTATGAAATTCTTTTCCGAGCTGACCGGCGTCAAATATCCATATCCTAAGTATTCGCAGGCATTCGTTGAGGATTTCGGCGGCGGTATGGAGAATATTTCGGCAACTACGCAGATCGCAGAAATGATACACGACGAGCGCGAATTGCTCGATACCGACAGCGAACCGCTGCAATCGCATGAGCTCGCGCACCAGTGGTTCGGCGATTATGTGACTTGCCGTGATTGGGGGCAGATCTGGCTCAACGAATCGTTTGCGAGCTATCTGCAGGCGATGTGGACGGAGAAGCTGAAAGGCCACGACGAATTTCTCTACGCCGACGTCCGCGACAAACAAAACGCCACGCTCGGCACATGGGCTCAGGGCAACCGACGGCCGATCGTGACGAAATACTACGCGAACAAAGACGCGATGTTCGACAACTATGCGTATCCGGGCGGTGCGTCGGTGCTGCATATGCTTCGCAAGCATTTGGGCGACAAGATGTTTTCCAAATCGCTCAATCACTATCTGACGAGCAACGCCCATCAACCCGTTTCGACCGAAGATCTACGGATAGCGATCGAAGAAACGACCGGGCAATCGATGGACTGGTTCTTTGACCAGTGGCTCTATCGAATGGGCCATCCGGTTTTCGAAGTGACGCAATCGTACGACGATGCGGCGAAGAAACTGACACTCAACGTCAAACAGACCCAAAAGCTCGATCTGAACAACGAATTTCCGCAAGTTGCGTATTTTCAGAGCTACGTCGATGTCGCGATCGACAACAAGGTCACGCGGGTTTGGATGGAACCGAAAGCCGATAACGTTTTCACTTTCGATGCAGCAACAAAGCCCAAACTCGTCAATTTCGATTACGAATCGACGCTGCTCAAGGAGATGACGTTCGAAAAAACGACCGATGATCTTCTCTATCAAATGGCGAACGACAAAGATCCCTTGGGCCGCCGCTGGGCGATGAACGAGCTTGAAAAAAAGGCGGCAAACGCTGCGGACAAGGCTCGTATCGTTGACGCACTCATTACTTCGGCCGAAAAAGATCCTTTCTGGAGGATAAATCGTGCGGCATTGTCGGTCATCGCGAATATTTACTCGCCCGATCCGCCTCCGGGACAATCCCGTCCGGCAGTAAAGCTCGACGCGAATGTCGAGGCTGCCGTGATCCGTTTGACCAAGCATGCGCGTTCGTCGGTTCGCGGCGACGCTCTCGAATTACTCGGCGAAACGCAGGACAAGAAGCACGCTGACCTATTGCTCGCCGGTTTGAGCGACCGAAGCTATGAGGTGGTCGACCAATCGGCATTAGCGATCGCACGAGTCAAAGATGCGCGTGCTTTCGACGCATTGTCAAAATTGACTACCACGCCTTCATGGAAAGGACGAATCCAAAGTGCGGGTCTGACCGGACTCGGCGAGCTTGGCGACAAGCGTGCATTCGATATCGGATTTAAGGCCGCGACCGACAAGAGCCTGGCCGCGAATGCTCGTGCTGCGGCACTCGTCATTGTCGGGGCGACCGGCAAAGGCGATCCGCGTGCGTATCCCCTGATCTTTGAGAAATTCAAGTCGTCGTTCGACACGCAGAATATTCAGGGCATCATCAGCGGAATTCAGGCGATCGTCAAACTCGCCGATCCGCGAGGGCAGGAAGCGTTCGATCTGCTCAAGGTGAAATTCAAAGACAATCCGGGAGCAATGAATTTTGTAAATGGGCAGGAAGCTGAATTTAAGGCAGCGCTGAAGCCGTAACATTGGTCTGAACCCAATAAAAGGCCGCTCCTTATTACAGGGGCGGCCTTTTTTCAGCTTATCGCGGTATAATATCTCAATTCAATTTGTAGTAACACTTCTCAAAATTATGAAAGAAAAAGTCCTTATTTTTGTAATTGCGGCGATATGTTCAATTAGTATAGTCGATGTTTCGGCACAGATAACGCCCGTATCGCGGGCTGAGACGCTTCGCGGTACGGTCACGCCGGAACGCGAATGGTGGGACGTGCTGCATTACGATCTTTCGGTCGAGTTTTTTCCGGAAACGAGGTCGATCAGGGGTTCGAATGTCATTACGTTCAAGACCTTGAAGGCAGTCAGCAAGATGCAGATCGACCTGCAGACACCTCTCAACATCACAAAAGTCACGCACGGCGGCGTCGATCTCAAATTCGAGCGCGAAGGCAATGTGTATTGGCTGACGTTCGATAAGGATATGCCGGTCGGAACTGAGGACAAGGTATCGATCTGGTACGAAGGCCGTCCGACAGCCGCGACAAATCCTCCGTGGAACGGCGGCGTGCAGTGGGCGCACGACGACCTTGGTAATTGGTTCATCAACACGTCGTGCCAGGGGATCGGGGCGAGCATTTGGTGGCCGAACAAGGATATCGGCTATGACGAGCCAGACCGCGGAGCGAACATAAATATTACCGTTCCGGAAAAACTGGTAGACGTATCAAACGGACGTCTTCTCCGTGTCGATCACGACGTTAAGGCAAAGACAAAGACCTATCGCTGGCAGGTCAAAGAACCGATCAACAATTACGGCATCAACGCGAACATAGGCAACTACGTTTCATGGACCGAAAAGTACGCGGGCGAGGGCGGGCCGCTCGATGTGACGTATTACGTTCTCGCGCATCAGAAATTGAAAGCAATGCGGCATTTCAAGGAAGTGCCGAGGATGTTAAAGGCTTTCGAACACTGGTTTGGTAAATATCCGTTCTATGACGACGGTTATAAACTCGTCGTCGTGGAGTATCTCGGAATGGAACACCAAAGCTCGGTGACCTACGGTAATTGGTTCATGAACGGCTATCGCGGCCGCGACCTGAGCGGAACCGGCGTCGGATTGAAGTGGGATTTCATCATTGTTCATGAATCGGGGCATGAGTGGTTTGGCAATAATGTTTCGATGAAGGACGCCGCCGACATGTGGATACATGAAGGGTTTACGAACTATTCGGAAAGCCTATTTACCGAATACTGGTTTGGAAAAAAGGCAGCCGAGGATTACGTGATCGGCACCCGCCGCAACATCAGCAATGATATTCCGATCATCGGCACCTACGGAGCAAATCGCGAAGGATCGGGCGATATGTATTACAAAGGCGGCAATCTGCTCCACACGATCAGGCAGGTCGTGAACGACGACGAAAAATGGCGTCAGATCTTGCGCGGGATCAATTCGGAATTTTGGCATCAGACCGTCACGACAGACCAGATCGAATCGTATATCTCGAAACGTGCAGGAATCGATCTGAGCAAGATCTTTGATCAGTATTTGCGAACGACAAAGGTTCCGCTTCTGCAGTACAAGATCGAGGGCAACAAACTGTCTTTTCAGTATGACCGCGTTGTCTCAGGTTTTGCGATGCCGATCCGCGTGAAAATAAATGGTAAGGAAACAGCCTTGTCACCAAACGAGAACTTGCAGAGTATCGCGATCGCCGAAGCAATTCGCACGTTCGAGGTCGACCGTAATTATTACATTGATGCAGCGGCGATCAAATGATCGCCGGCATTCAAGGCTCGGCAATGATGTCTAAATTTGTCACCTCGTCGTCGACGGAAATGATGCGGGGAACAAAGCGAAAGCGTTTTTCAGACGCACTAACGACATATGTTTCCCCGACCAAAACATTTTCGAAGCGATAGTAGCCGAACGGATTCGAGATCGCAATTCGAGTCGTGCCGGACAGATCAGTCAATGAAATAAGGGCGTTCCCCACGGCCAACCCATCAGCCGACAAAACCACACCGCCGACTGCAGAACTTGCGGAGGTCGGACCGGTCGGTTGATATTCGTACGCTCCGCGATCGTCAAACAACCGTACACCCGAGCCGGTGTCCGCCGTGAATGTGTCGTCCACCCTTGGATTTCCGTCCAGATCAAGAATCGGTTGGTTTGGCGCGCTCGAATCGGCGCTATCGATCGCGGGCGAAGGCCTCATCAGATGATAATTGCCGACGGTTCCGGTTCCCTGGTATGGAACCCCATCGACCCTCAGAACCGACGCGACCGGGGAAATGAACAGAGCGTCGCCTTCGAGTCCGTGCATCTCTTGTCCCGGCACGGCGGCACAAAAC
This sequence comes from uncultured Chloracidobacterium sp., assembly GCA_964625555.1. GTDB lineage: Bacteria > Acidobacteriota > Blastocatellia > Pyrinomonadales > Pyrinomonadaceae > OLB17. The sequence continues at coordinate 1,505 of CAZVDM010000025.1, read as the reverse complement.
GCCGCCATCGAAATGTAATCAACATTGTCCCAGACGATCTGGACCGCAGCCGACTGGAGATCAAATAGATTGTAATCTAGTACTGTACCTGCGATCGATTCGGAATCGACGCGAAGATTGCCGCCAAATGAACCAGTCGGAGGCGTAAACCCATTCCCGACACTGATATTGTTCATCACTGTCGCGTGATGCGATCCGGTTCCGGGTTCCCCTTCGAAATTGATCCCAACCGTTCCGTTGCCTTGCACGGTGTTGCCTATCACTGTGTTGTAAGGTGAGTTGTTGGTGTCGATACCATGGTCACCGTTCTCGTAACTTAGGTTTCCGATGATCAAATTGTTTGTCGAACCCACCGGCGGTGCGGGCAGTGCCGGAGTCCATAAATATACGTTTATTCCGCTGTCCTCGTTGCTATAGGTGATGTTGTTGATAACAGTGTTATCGCTGGAACCGGTCAGTTCGATCCCGGCCGCATCGGTCTCGACCACCGAGTAGTTGCTGAACGAAACATTTTTATTGATCAGATTTTGGCCGCCGCCGACCAGACGGATACCGATACATGTATTGTGATCGGTGGTGTTGCCGGTGATCGTGGAAAAGGTCGTACCTCTTAGATAGATACCCTGCTCGTACGGATGCGTTGCGGATGTGACGCCGGCATTGCTGACATGGTTATTGGAGATCGTTATGTAGCTCGAAGCGTCAACATAGATGCCTTTGTAAGGCGTATTGGTGATTTGGAAACCGTCGATCACGACATAACTATCCAAACTGAGAGCAAATGCGCTGCCGAAACCCGTTGGGTCACCGGTTACAATTACTCCGGGATCGGCTTGAAATGTGACAGGGGATCCTGATGAACCGCTGTTCGGGTAAACCGTCTCCGCATATGTGCCGTTCAGCACATGGACGGTTCTGCCAGCCGTTGCCACAGCTGCTCCCTTTGAGATCATGCAAAACGGCAACGCTGGAGAAGTTCCGGGGCCCGCATCAGTGCATTTAATGTTCGTATTGTCCACGTAATACGTCGGGTTGGCTGGTACTGCCGTGTAATCTTCGCCATTCATATTCGACATTACGTTCGAATAGTTCCTACTAACGGGCGTAAACGAGTATCCGAGCATCGACGGCACGATCTCGCCGGACCAGCCGGACGGGACCGTGATCGAATAATTACCACCGCTATCGGCAGTCACGCTTTTGAAAGTCACATCTGTGTAGTACAAATTAGACGATGCGAGCCCGGCGTTGCCCGATATTGTATAGACGGCCAAAGCCGAATAATCCTGCGATGTCTGGTTTGACCTAACATTGGTGTACGACCGGTTCGCGGGCGTGAATGTATGTCCGCCGAGGGCCGGTGTTACCGTTCCCGACCAGCCGGTCGGCACCGAAAAAGTGTAGTTTCCTGAACTGTCAGCGGTCGCGGTCTTAGGCACACCATCGGTGTAGCTCAGAATGGTTCCTGCTGCGCCGGCATTTCCCGAGATCGTGTAAACGGTCGG
>CAZVDM010000024.1:0-29868 GCA_964625555.1 uncultured Chloracidobacterium sp. | reverse complement strand
GGTAGACAGGATCGGCGACGCTGTCGCTCATTTCGTAGATATTTTCCTACGCCTTATCGGCGATAGCATCTGTGTTTATCTTTCGCAGGTTGCCGTATTTCTCGTAAACGGATTCCCAATCAACCTTTGACTCAGTCGCTATCGCTCCCGGTTCTGACAAGAGGCTATCCAACACGCGAACATCCTCAAACGCACAGTTCATCCCCTGCCCATAAAACGGCACGACCGCATGCGCCGAATCGCCGAGCAGCAAAGCCTTGCCGCCGACATTCCATGGCCAGCATTTGAGCGTGCCGAGATTGCCGGTTGGATTTGCGAAGAAATCGTCGACAAGCGTCGGCAACAAGGGAACAGCGTCGGGAAATTCGCGGTTGAAGAACTCGCGAACCGCGGCCTCATCGGTCAATTTATCGAACGCGGCCACGACGTTCTTATGTGCCAAAAACAAAGTGCAAGTAAAACTCCCATCGAAATTCGGCAACGCGATCATCATGAATTGATGCCTCGGCCAGATATGCAGGGCGTTCTTCTCTATAAGAAACCCGCCGTCCGGTGCCGGCGGAATATGAAGCTCTTTGTAGCCGTGGTCGAGGAAGCCGGTGTTCGAACGGTAGCCATCGATCTGAGCTTCCATTGCCAGCCGAACCGCCGAGCCCGCACCATCGGTCGCGATCACAGTGTCGCCCGAAACCAGATCGCCGCCAGAAAAGCCCGCGACGCCGCTCGCGCAGTCGAAATCGGTGCAGCGTTCGTTAAAATGAAACGTCACCTCACCGTATTTGTCGGCTTCGTTGATAAGCGCGATGTTCAGCCCGGCACGCGAAACTGAGTTGATATATTCGCCCTGCCTGCCGCTGTATGGCAGCAGTTTGGTCTCCCCGGAAACGGTATGGATCATCCGCCCGGTCATCGGAACGGCCTCGGCGAGCATATACTTGTCCATGCCAACCTCGCGCAATGCCGCGATCCCGCGGTCCGACAGCGCCAGATTGATCGAACGGCCAGCCGCGACCTCTTCGAGCCGCATATCGCCGCGGGCCTCGTAAACATCGACCTTGATGCCGCGTTTGGCAAGATTTATAGCAAGCAGCGAACCCGCAAGGCCCGCACCAATGATAACGACATTTGACACAAGGAAATTTCACCACAGAGCGTGGTCGAACACAAAGCGAAAGGACCGCATTAGAGTTTTTCGATGCGAACTGCGGTCACCTTAAATTCCGGAGCCTGTGTAAATCGATCGCGCGTCGGCCCGGTCGCATAGTTGAGAAAGACCTTCGGATCGTGGAATGACGCAAAAAGCTCGCCGTTCTTGACCTTGTCTGTGATCTCGACGGGAAGCACGGCCTCGCCGTAATTGCTCTTCAAACGGACGGATTCGCCGCCCGAGATCGACAGACGCGTCGAATCGGCCTTCGATATCATCAGCAGATCGGTCGGCCGCAATTCGCGGTTCGGCGTTCGCATCGTCATCGTGCCGGCGTTAAATTGCTCCAGCACGCGTCCTGTTGTCAGTAGGAATGGGAAATCTTCGGAAACGACCTCTTTCGTTGGACGGAATTTTATTCGCCGCAATGCAGCTTTTACGCCGTTAGAGAACGATTCGCCATGCAGGATCTCGGTTCCGGGATGATCGACATCGGGACACGGCCACTGAATTCCGGCATTTTCGATACGTTCGTACGTAATACCGTATCCCGGAGGCCAGACGGCCCGGACCTCGTTCCAAATATCTTCCGGGCTCTCGAAAGCAAAATCCTCTGCAAAACCCATCGTTGAGGCGAGATCGCAGATGATCTCCCAATCCGAACGCGAATTGCCACGGGGGCTAACGGCATCACGAACCCTTTGAACGCGCCGCTCTCCATTCATAAACGTACCGTCCTTCTCAAATGACGTCACCGCCGGCAAGAACACGTGGCCAAATCGCCTGGCGGTCTCATTCATAAAGAAATCCTGAATGATGACGAGGTCCATATTGGCAAATGCCTTTTCGGTCTCGTGGGCGTTGGCATTTGAGAGAAAAACATCGTATCCGATCGTCCACAGTGCCTTGAGCTTACCGTCACGGGCGGCGTCGATCATTTGCAGTTGATTGAATCCTGCCGCTGTCGGTACCGGACGCTGCCAAACGCTTTCAAACAATTCGCGGCCGGCTTCGATGGTGATCGAGCCTGTCAAGATCCCAGGATCGCAGCCCATGTGGGCCGAGCCCTGCACATTATTTTGCCCGCGAAGCGGATTGACGCCGGCACCGGGCTTGCCGATATTGCCTGTCAGAAGTGCGAGATTGACGATCGTCATCACGCCTTCGGTTCCCTGCAGATGCTCGGTCATGCCGAGGCCGTGCATCGCCATCGACGGTGTGTCGATCGCGTATATACGTGCGGCCTTGCGGATCGATTCAGCATCGACTCCGCATCGTTCGGCGACAGCTTCGGGCGAATAATCGGCGACGAACGCTTGGAATTCTTCGAACTCTTCAACACGTGTCGCGATAAATTCCTGATCGGCCAGACCTTCGTCGATGATCGCATGTGCGATCGCATTGAACATTAGGATGTTCGTTCCCGGACGCAATTGCAGGTGAACATCGGCGTATTTTGTCAGCTCGGTCTTTCGCGGATCGATGACGATCAGCTTGGTGCCGTTCTTGATCACGGCCTGCTTGATGCGGGCTCCAGGAATTGGGTGGTTCTCGCTCGGATTTGCACCGCAGAGAATGATGGTCCGTGCCTTTTCGATATCGTCAAACGAATTCGTCATCGCGCCCGTACCGATCATCATCTTCATCGCCGCCGCCGAGGGCGTATGGCAAACGCGTGCACAGCAATCGACGTTGTTGGTGCCCAGCACGACGCGCGTGAATTTCTGAGCGAGATAATTCTCTTCGTTCGTAGCACGTGCCGAACCAAGAACAGCGATGCTCTCTTTGCCGAATTCGCTGTCGATCGCCTTTAGTTTGTCGGCCGTATATCGGATCGCATCTTCCCATGAGACAACGACCCAATCACCGTTCTCGCGGATCATCGGCTCGGTCACGCGGTCGTCGGCATCAATAAAATCGAACGCATATCGCCCTTTAACACAAAGATGGCCGTAATTTACCGGTGCGTCCATCACCGGCTTGACCTGTACGACACGGTCGTCGCAGACGCCGACATTCATCTCGCAGCCGGTCCCGCAATACGGACAGGTCGTCTTGGTCCACGTCGTCGGAAAGCCACGCTCTATCACCGTCTTGTCTTCCAGAGCTCCGGTCGGACACGCATCTGCACAGGCTCCGCACGAAACACATGTGCTGTCGCCAAACGCACCGAACGAATCCGGCATTATCCGCGATTCCTCGCCGCGGCCAAGCACATGCCAGACAAATTGTCCCTGTACGTCAGCGCAGATCCGTGCGCACGCATAACAATTGATACACCGCGACATATCGACGTCGATATATGTGTGTGACGAGTCACGCTCGATCGTGTGATCGCCGTGGAAATCGGTTGAAGTCAGCCCATATTCTGTTGCGAGTTTGTGAAAGGGTTTATCGGGATATTTGGCAAATGCATCAGCCGGATAATTGCCGGCGAGCATTCGCAGGTTCCATTTGCGGGCTTCTTCGACGGGCTCGCTGTGCGTCTCGACCTCCATGCGGTCGGCGAGCAGCGTCGTGCACGACACCGTTTCTTTCGCCATTCCCTTGACGTCAACGAGGCACATCCGGCAGGCACCAACGGGCTTTAGGCGGTCGTCGTTGCAAAGCGTCGGAATATCGACGCCGATCGAGCGAGCGGCTTCGAGCACAGTAATACCGTCGTTAAATTCACAATCTAGTCCATTTATCGTCGCTCGGATCATAGTCATTTTTTCCTTTGAACCGAGCTGCCCGTCGTCAAAGCACGGACTTCAGGATCTCGGCAAATCTGTAAACGTCGCCAAAGGTGTTATAAAGCGGAACCGGTGCGACCCTGATCACATCCGGTTCGCGCCAATCGGCGGCGACACCTTTCGACGTTATCGCCTCGAACAGGCTCTTGTCCGCATTCTTTACCCGTATCGAGAGCTGGCAACCACGCTCGGCTGAGTTTTTCGGCGTGATGACGGAGATCCTATCGTTTCCGATCTCCGCGATAAGCGACTCGAGATAACCGGTCAGCCGCTCGGACTTTTGTCTAAGAGCGGACATTCCGGTTTCGTCAAAGATCTCGAGCGACGCCCTGAGTGCCGCCATCTGAAGGATCGGCGGATTTGAGACCTGCCAGCCTTCGGCTCCGGGGATCGCGTGAAATTCGGGGCCCATTAGAAATCGAGTCGCCTTGTCGTGGCCCCACCAACCCGCGAACCTCACTAAGTCTTCGCAATTGGCGTGCCGTTCGTGGATAAACGCACCTCCAACGGCTCCGGGCCCTGCGTTCAGATACTTGTACGAGCACCAGGCGGCGAAATCCACGCCTTGATCGTGCATTTTCAGTTCAAGATTTCCCGCCGCATGGGCTAGATCAAAGCCGACGATCGCCCCAACCTTGTGCCCGGCGTCGGTAATTTCACGCATTTCAAATGCCTGGCCCGTGTAATAGTTCACACCGCCGAGCATAACAAGAGCGATCGACTCGCCCTCGCGTTCTATCGTTTCGATGATATCCTCGGTCCGCAGGGTCGATTCACCCTCGCGAGGGGAAAGCTCGATCAGGCAATCAGCGGGATCGAGGCCGCGAAATTTTATCTGCGAAGCGACAGCATACTGATCGGATGGAAACGCCCCTTTCTCGATGACGATCTTTCGCCGTTCACCAACCGGCCGGTAGAAAGAGACCAACAGGAAATGCAGATTCACCGTGAGCGAATTCATCACCACTATTTCGATCGGTTTTGCGCCGATAACGCGGGCCATTTGTTCGGTCAGGAATTCGTGGTACGGCAGCCACGGATTCTTAGCGAGCATGTGACCTTCAACGGCGAACTTTTCCCAGTCTGCCAGTTCTTGTTCGACATAGCTTCGGACGGTCTTCGGCTGGAGGCCAAGCGAATTGCCTGTAAAGTAGATCTGTTGGGACCCATCAGGACGGACGGGAATGTAAAATTTCTCACGAAACGCTTTTAGCGGATCCTGTTCGTCTTGAGTTCGGGCAAAGTCTGAGATCACGGGTGTTTGTGCTTGCGACATAATTGTTTGTAATTTTATGTTATCTTGCATTTCGTGGGAAACGCGGCGATCGAATCTCGACGACAGATCATTTCGGGCAAAAAGTGACGCCGGTCATATTTTCGGCCCGTCCGATTGCCTATTATTTCTCTTCCGGGTCTAGACACCGGCACATTATCGTATGCATAACGTAGATATCGACCTTGTCGAGATGTCGCTCGACGTGATCAAATTCGCGATCGGCCGCATCTCCGACAATGATCCTCAGCTCGGTTTTCCGAAAAAGGCCGAAGAGCTCAAAGCTCTGGTGGGTGAGACGATCACGCGAAAGGGCATCGGCGGCGAAAAGGCGTTCGAGCTGTTCCGCGACGTTCTCGTTAAATCGAGCGTCTCGATCGATCATCCGCGGCATCTGGCATTTGTGCCGGCGTCGCCGACGCGGGCGGCCGTTATGTTCGATCTTGTCACTTCGGCAGCGAGTGTTCACGGTGCTTATTGGCTCGAAGGTGCAGGCCTGATATTCGCCGAGATGCAGGCGATGGAATGGCTCGTCGAACTGACCGGTCTGCCGAAGGGTGCATTCGGCGTATTCACCTGTGGCGGCACCGAGGCCAATCTCTCCGCAATGGTCGCTGCTCGGGAAAATTGGCGGAATATCGACCCGACAAAGAAGCAGGAACGCGGCATCGTCATCGCATCAAACGGAGCTCATTCGTCCATCTCGGCAATGGCCAAGGTGATCGACGCCGATATCGTCCTCATTGAGACCGAAGACCGACTCGACGGCAGTCATTTGGCTGCGGCGATCGAGGCCATGTCGCCGAACGACAGCGAGCGGATCTTTGCCGTCATAGGAACCGGCGGAACCACAAACTCCGGGATAATTGACGACCTGGCGAGCATTGCCAAGGTCTGCAAGCAGTATAAATTGTGGTTTCACGTTGACGCCGCATATGGCGGGGCGGCACTTGCCGTAAAAGCTGTCCGGCCGCTGTTCAATGGCATCGAACAAGCCGACAGCGTAACGATCGATCCACACAAATGGCTCTTTTCCCCGTATGACTGCGGTGCCGTACTTTACCGCGATCCGGCCCTCGCCAAAACGGCCCATGCACAGGAAGGTTCCTACTTGGATATTTTCAGCGACGACAGTTACAAGGGATTTAATCCGTCCGATTACCAGATCCAGCTGACGCGCCGCGTTCGCGGTCTTCCGTTGTGGTTTTCGCTGGCGATGCACGGCACCGACCGTTATGAACAGGCCATCAGCCGCGGCATCGAGCTTGCCCAGATCGCCGGCCGAATGATCGAGGAGGCCGATCATACCGAACTCGTACGCGAACCCAGCCTCTCTTGTGTTTTGTATCGAAGAAAAGGCTGGCAGGCCGAAGATTATCGAGCGTGGACATACAAAAACCACAGATCCGGATTCGCCCTAGTCGCACCGACGAAATGGCGAAACCCTGAGGGCGCCGAAACGGTCTCGCGATTTTGCTTTATCAATCCCGACACGACCGAGAAAGACATCGCCGATATTCTGGAGACCATGAAGTAGAGATTACTGGAATCTGCTCTTATCGAGCCCGAGCCATTCGAGAGCGGTACCGTTAAATAAACGCTCTTTCGCCGTTTTGTCGAAAGGCATCGAATCGATCAGCTTTCCGGGCTCGAGTTCACCGAGCGGAAACGGATAATCGGTGCCGAGTGCGATCTTCTCAACTCCGACCAGATCGATGAGAAATTGCAGCGTCGACGCATCATGCACCAGCGAATCGAAATACATCCGGCTCAGATATTGACGCGGGTTTTGCGGATTATCGACGGCACAGAGGTCAGGCCGGACATTGAAACCATGCTCGATGCGCCCAAGCGTCGATGGAAACGCACCGCCGCCATGTGCAAAACAAATTCGCAGTTTCGGCAGTCGCTCCAAAGTCCCAGAAAAGATAAGTGAACAGATCGCCCGCGAGACCTCTGCAGGCATCCCGACGAGCCACGGCAGCCAGTATTTAGCCATGTCCGTTTCGCCCGCCATTTCCCACGGATGGACAAACACTGCCATTCCCAGCTCTTCGCACGCGGTGAAGAAATCAAAAAATCCCGGCTCGCTCAGGTTCAGTTGGTTGACATTCGTGCCGATCTGGACGCCGGCGAGGCCGATCGACTTGCATCGTTCGAGTTCGTGTATCGCGAGGTCGACGTCCTGCATCGGCACCGTCCCGAGCCCGACAAAACGCAACGGAAACTCGCTGACAACGTCGGCAATATGATCGTTCAAGAACGCCGCGATCTCGGCTCCGTCGTGTGGCTTTGTCCAATAGCTGAACATCACCGGCACAGTGGAGAGCACCTGCACATTCACGCCCGACACGTCACATTCGTCGATCCGCTTTTCCGCCGACCAGCAATTTTCCTCGACGTCTCGGAACGAAACGCCGTCGTCCCGCACCATCCGGGCACAGCACGGCTTGTAATGGTCAAGCGAAATGAACCCGCCGTAGCCGAACTTATCTTTCCAACGCGGAATGTCGCGAGGCAGGATGTGTGTGTGAACGTCGATCTTTAGCATTACTAATACTAAGCGAAATGCTTCTTGAACCTCAGAAGCTCCTTTTTGTCAGCCTTTCCCTTAGCAACAAGATCTTCGTAGTGTTTCATACCAGTTCGAAGTAATGCGACAGAGAGTGCGTGAAGCTGATCAACCTGACGCAGCCGTGATTCGATAGCTTTTTCGGACATGTCAATCTTCTTCATTTTCAATACGGTAGATGTCTGCACGATCCTGAGGTCGGTCGGCACGTTGTTTTAGGAAAATAAGACCTTCACGCGAAACAACTGACACTTCGCGCTCCAAATATGGTAGCCGTTGACGTGTCTGCCAAACTTCCTCGATCTCATCAAAAACCAGTAAAAAGTCTAGACAAAGCACAACATCGTCGATGATCTTTGAAACTCGACGAATCTCAACTCGCGGATCGGTGAACGAAATATCAAGCCCACGAATATCAAATCCTAAGTCCGACGCAATTTCAAAAGCACGATCAAGAGTTTCTTCGCGAATCAGAATATCGATGTCCATTGTGGCTCGTGGAAAACCTTGAATAGCCATCGCGAGGCCACCGCATACGGCGTAGTCCAAACCACGATCGTCAAAGGCGACCAAGAGCCTATTCAATTCATCGATCAGAAACGTCATGACACAACCAGCGGCGGCTCCATCACTGCTCCGCACGCTTTGCAGGTTCGCAACTCCTCCGAGCCGTAGAATTTCTTAAAAACACCCTGAAACTGCGTAGTAATATCTTCCAACTGAAAATACTCTTCGTACAGTTTTTCGTTGCAGATTTCGCAGAACCAGAGCAGGCCGTCGAGTTCGCCATCGCCGCGTTTTCGTTCGATGACGAGGCCGACAGTGTTTGCACCGCGGATCGGATTGTGCGGAATTCGCGGCGGCAGCAGAAACATCTCACCTTCGCGAATCGGGACTTCGACTGCCTTGCCGCCTTCCTGGATCTGCACTTTGATGTCGCCTTCGAGCTGGTAAAACAGCTCTTCGCCCTCGTCCCAGTGATAATCTTTGCGCGAATTCGGCCCGCCGACGACCATGACAATAAAATCGCCATCGTCATAAACACACTGATTCGCAACCGGCGGCTTGAGCAAGTGCCGGTGCTCGTCGATCCATAGTTTGAAATTAAAAGGACGGCGAATTGCCATTAACTAATTTTTATTCTTTAGCCCATCGTTTGGCAAGCTGTAAGTTGGTTTGCCGTTCGCGTCCAGAAAATCGAGCTTCGGCGTGCCGTCGGCGCCCACCAGCATCTTGATCCGTGGCTTTCCGGCCGCATCGTACAACGTCACCTCGGAATCACGATTGTCGTTTTTGCCGACATAGACACGAGTCGGGGAAAAATTCTCCTCCTGTAATTTCCTCGCTGCGGCGGTCTTTGCTTGGCCATCGGGCATTTTGGCGATCTCTTCCTGGCGTGTGAGGATCTCGTTGAGTGGCCTTTCCGACCGGTCCCAGATCTGCAGGCCGGCACGGTATTTGCCGGAATGGTCGTTATAGACAAGGGCCATTGCCTGAGCCTGTTTGTATTTGTCGAACGATAGTCCCTGGTAGGCGCCGTACTGGCCTTTGCCCTCGACGGCTCCGAAAACAAGCCCGCCATTTTCGTCACCGAGGCCGTTGAAGAAGAGCAGCCCGGCGGGGCGTTCGGTTTTCCACGATTTGCCGTTGACGACAGGATCGGGCATACGTTTGCTGTTGGCGGCGACCATTACGAGTTGGCCGTTCGGTTCGCGAACGTTGATCCGCTCAACGTCGATCTCAGTAAATTTCTCTCTTGAACGCGTGAAGGCGGAAAAAGCAAGAACTGAAAATACCGTCAGTGAAATCACTGCGTAGATCTCTAAGAAACGAAGTCGGCGATGTACATTTGTCATAGAAACTCACTATTCATGTGCTTGGCGTTTACCGTAAAACACCGTCAACGAGCCCAATGTGTCAAATTTACAAAGAAGCCAGCTTCTGTACCGTCCGCCAGTTGCGCGCAGTCACCCAGACTTTTAGTTTCTTTTCAAATTGCCCGCGGCCCAGAAAGCTGTCCGCCACTCCTACCGGCAGGTGGCAATAGATCTCGCGCCCAATGATCGCAAACCGTTCTTTTTCGGGCGCCAATGCTCCGAGCTGAGAGATCTGTACGTCGGTCATCGGCTCTTTCAAAAACAAAACGTGCATTTCCTTGTGACTTTCGAATTCACCGTCGAACGGGTTGTTCGCGAGAACACTCGAGACGGCCGTCTGCTCACGAACCATTACCGCAACTGATTTGCCGAATGCTTTTTCTATCGCCTTTTCGATCGTCGATACGAGCTTCTGCTCGGCGGTTATTGCCGCGTCGAAAGCGAGGTTTCCGCTGTTGATATAGCTGACGACGTTCTCAAAGCCGAGCCGTTCGAAGACAGCCTTCAGCTCCGCCATTTTGATCATCGTGTTACCGCCGACATTGATGCCGCGGAGCAAGGCAACATATCTCATGCATTTTGCATATCGATCACGAACCGGTACCGCACATCAGACCTGATCGTGCGGTCGTATGCTGTTTCGATCTGGTCTGGTGTGACCATCTCGATATCTGACGTGATGCCGTGTTCCGCACAGAAATCGAGCATTTCCTGGGTCTCCTTAATGCCGCCGATGCTCGAACCGGCAAGTATCCTGTTGTTTCCCGCGAGCGAAAATGCCCGTGCCGAGATCGGATTTTCCGGCAGCCCGACGAGCACCAACGCACCCTCGACATCGAGCATTTTCAGATACATATCGATATCATGATCGGCCGAGACACAGTCGAGAATAAAGTCGAATGAGCTCGCGAGTGCCTTCAGATTCGCTTTGTCCGTCGTCACGACAAAATGGTGAGCTCCTAATGCTTTTGCGTCCGCTTCTTTCGACGGCGAAGTGCTCAGCACAGTCACGTCCGCGCCCATCGCGACAGCAAGTTTTACGCCCATATGCCCAAGTCCGCCAAGCCCGACGACAGCGGCTCTTGTTCCCGGCCCGACCTTAAATCGTTTGAGCGGCGAATATGTCGTAATACCCGCACACAACAGCGGCGCGACGGCGGCGAGGTTTTGATCAGCCCCGATCTTAAGACCATACGCTTCGTCAACAACGTAATGTTTTGAGTATCCGCCGAATGTCATCGTCGTTTCGTCCATCTCGGTGCCGTTGTAGGTCGCTGCACAATGGACCTTGCAAAACTGTTCCTGATCCGCCTCACACGCCGAACATTTGCGGCACGAATCAACGAAACACCCGATGCCCGCAATGTCGCCGACCTTAAATTTCGTCACCGCGCTACCGACTTGCGATACGTTCCCGACGATCTCATGCCCCGGCACCATCGGGTACGTCGAATTTCCCCACTCGCCCTTCGCCTGATGAATATCAGAATGGCAGATGCCGCAAAATTGAACGTCGATCAGAATATCATTCGCCCCGACATCCCGCCGCTCAAATGCGAACGGCTCAAACACTGCATTCTCATCCTGTACCGCAAAACCCCTTGTCTTTATCATTTGAATTCTCCTATTTTCTTCCCTTTGTGGCGTCTGTGTCTTCACTCCGTGACCTCTGTGATAATTGCTTTAAATCCGCAAACACAAAGGCACAAAGGGAAGAAACAAAGTCCACAAAGCTAATCTATCGTTGCAATTACCTTCAATTCGATCGCGATCGGCGTCGGCAGCTTGTTTACTTCGACCGTCGTCCGGCACGGTTGATTTTCCGCAAAATACTCTGCGTAAACGCGATTGTACGCCGCAAAATCGTCCTTCATATTTGTCAGAAAGACCGTCACATCAACAATATTCGCCCACGACGAACCCGCGTCCTCCAAAATATACCGAACATTCTGAAACACCGACCGGCACTGAGTTTCGATGTCGTACGCCACGATCTCACCAGCATCATTCAGCTCAACGCCCGGGATCACCTTCGTCCCGCGTGTCCTGGGCCCGACGCCGGACAAAAACAGCAAGTTCCCGACCCGACGCGCGTGTGGGTAAAGCCCGACCGGCTCCGGCGCTTTTGATGAATTAAGTACTTCGCTCATGGCTATTCACTGTCTCTGAATATTTTATCAGTTTCACCGCGAAAGGAATAAATCCTTTCTTCCTACCGTCTTCTTTGAGGCTCTGCGTTTTTGCGGGAGATCTGCGTGCACTCCGCACTCTGCGTCTTCTTCTGCGTTCTCTGCGTGGAAACAAAGCATTTTTCCACGCAGAGGTCACGGAGACTTTCGCCGAGGCCGCTGAAAAGGCAGAGGATGAATCCAAACCAACAAATTAGGAGAAAATAATCTTGTCGGAATAGAATGTTCCCGAACGGGCATCTAACATGTACATGAAACCGCTATTTTTTATGAAGCTATTCACCATATTGGCCATCGCCGCTGCCGTCGGATGCAGTGTTGTCAGCAGTTCGTCAAAAGCCGTTGATCTAAAAAACGTGATGCCTGAGGTAACGCCGGAAACGACCACCTCGGCAAAAGGCTTGCAGACGGCAGTTTTCGCGGGCGGTTGTTTTTGGGGCGTCGAGGCAGTTTTTGAACACGTCAAAGGCGTTACAAATGTCGTCTCGGGCTACTCCGGCGGCGATGCAAAGACCGCGACATACGATCGGGTCAGCGACGGCGACACCGGCCATGCCGAGGCCGTAAAGATCACGTTCGATCCGACAAAGGTCACATATCAGCAGCTCTTATTCGTCTTTTTCTCGGTCGCTCACGACCCGACGCAGTTAAATTTCCAGGGCCCCGATCACGGCACACAGTACCGTTCGGCGATCTTTTACACCGACGAAGACCAAAAGAAAACCGCCGAAGCCTTCATCGCCGCCATCGAAAGTGCCAAAGCCTACAGATCCAAGGTCGTCACCCAGGTCGTCCCGCTCAAAGCCTTTTACGAAGCCGAGGACTACCACCAAAACTACCTCGTCCGCCATCCCGACGAACCATACATCGTCATCAACGACCAACCAAAGGTCGCGGCTCTCAAGAAGCAGTTCCCTGAATTGTGGGTCGAGAAATAGAGCGGCAACTTAGGAGTACAGATTCGCCTGAAACCGAAAACCGTCGGAGACGGTGGAAGACCTGTAGCCCCATGTGGAGGCTTGGCGGAACGTGGGGTTGGGGCGGCAGAAACGTTCGAGCGTGCGGAGCATGCGACATATGCCGCGTGTTCCACACGCTCGGATCGTCAAACGCAAATAACCCCACGTTCCGTCCCGATAGCTCGGGACGTCACGTGGGGCTAAAGTTATTCCGTCCGCTCGCGGACTCGTCTTCGCACAAGCCCGCACGAAGTAAGGGCGTGACATCCAAGTCCAAGCGATGGCGGCGCCTTAATGTTGCGGCGCATCCTCGGTGGTGTGAGTTCGCGATACGCCCTTACTTCGTGCGGGCTTGGGCCTTTAGACTTGTTGCATACATAAAATTCTTGACAATACACGAGTCATTCGATAAAACAATTGAGAATGCTGGTTGCCAAAACACGCGTCTTTTTGCACCGAGCCCGGCTGTCCCGAGATACGACAGAAAAGTCGCTCACTGCCTCATTTTGTACATCACATTCGCAAAAATGCAGTCCGGATCGCACAAACTCTTTACTTACAGTAATTAAGTGCCTCGTTTTACGAAAAATGAGGCGCTTTTTGAGGCACTTAGAGAGCCAAAATTGGTACAGTGGAACATTTTGTTTATCAAATGCACAAAGACGCTCCAAAACAAGGCAACTTGTTTATTCACAGTCGTTTAAGTGTAATATGTTTGCAAAAATGTTACACTTTTTGTTACGCAGGCTATGCTATATATAGTGACGAGGTTTACACCATAAGACGGGAAAGAAATGACTCTGCGCTCTCTGACTATACAAAAAATGGGACACGTTGTTGGTGTCCGCACCCCGCACGTAAATAAGGGCACAACGTGGCCACGAATAAGGGTCCGTCGAAGCGAATTATTGCATCATTGAGTTGAATAATCCGAAGACTTGAGCCCTTACTCACGTGCGGGCTAACGACGCGGAACCGTGACTCAACGTGAATATGAGAAAAATAGCTTTACCTTTTCGCTTTTTAGGCTTAAAATTTCTCCTAGTTAAGCAACCAACGCTTGGAGGTAGGTCATCATAGCCCAAGAAGAAGTTTTACAATCCGGCAGCGATCTATTAGGAGCGACTATGAACTTGAGTTCGGTGGCGGTCGAACGGGATCTTCCGTTTGGATACGAAGAGACTTTAGAACAAACATTTCAGGCACCGGCTGTCGAAGCGGTGTTTGACGAAAGCGCGTCAGACATCGACCTTTGCCGTTTGGCAACGGGCGGCAACCTCGCCGCGTTCGAAATGATCTATCAGCGGTATCATCGCCGCACCTACAGCCTCGCACTCCGCATGACCGGCAGCCAGACCGAGGCCGAAGATCTCACACAAGAAGTTTTTATTCAGTTATTTCGCAAGATCGGCAGTTTTCGCGGCGATTCGGCATTTTCGACCTGGCTACACCGGATGACGGTCAATCAGGTCCTGATGCATTTCCGCCGCCGCAGCGTTAAGAACGAACGAACGAGCGAGGACGGCGAGATGCCCGAGCAGACCGTTCGCGGCACCGCTAATCCGAACAAAATGCAGGTCGTCGACCGAATCGCTCTCAAAAACGCGATCGCCGAACTGCCGAACGGTTACAGAAACGTATTTGTCCTGCACGACGTCGAAGGCTTTGAGCACGAAGAGGTAGCCCGGATCATGGGCATCTCGGTCGGCACGTCGAAATCGCAGCTGCATAAAGCAAGACTTAAGCTGCGGGGACTATTGATCAAGCAAAAAGACTAATTGATCGTTAATTCAAATGACACGAACAAAGGTACTTTTTGTTCGTGTTTTTTGTGTCAAACCTAAGTGTTTACTTATGTGTTTGGACGATAAAAAATCGTGCCGAAAGGCAACTATTCGCTGGGTTAGATAATCTATCTAAACGGAATGCATTGCGACGAATGTAGAGAATTATTGAGTGCCTTTATGGACTGCGACCTCGACGAGGTTCGCTCGTCTGATATCCGCGCTCATCTCGCTATTTGTCAGGAATGTTCGGCCGTTTGCGAGGACATCGCGTCACTCGTCGATGTGTGCCGGACCGAAGCATCGAATGACCTAGTGCCGCCAAACTCACAGGCACTATGGTGCAGGATAAACAATATCATCGAGAGCGAGGTCGGTCCGGAGTTGGCAAGCCGGCCGGAACCGCCAAAGAAGCGTTTCTGGCAGCTCTCGTTTCCGCAGCTCGCGTCGGCGCTTGTGGCGATCGCGGTCATTAGTTCTCTATTGACCGTTGTGGCGATCCGACAATACACACTGCCGAAGGCTGAAGATTTTACGTTGCGCAATGCGACAACGCAGACGACGTTTGAAAAGCTCCTCAGTAAGGTCGGCCTAGTCGATACGCCGCAGCAGGCACGCGAACGACGCATCAAAGAGCAACAGTCGGCGATCAATTATTGGGATGCCCGCGTTCAGGCTCGACGCGTTCAATGGGATAAAAACACGCGTGAGGCGTTTGACCGCAATCTGCAGGTCATCAATCAGTCTCTGAATGAATATACCGTGATCCTCGAGCAAGATCCCGACGATGACCTTTCGAGCGAGATGCTTGATTCGGTTTTAAATGACAAGATGAATTTGCTCCGTGATTTTTCGGATCTTTAGTTTAGGTAATGTTAGTTCGTATCAACCCCACGTTTTGGCCCGGTGCGGTCGCGAAAACTACGGTTCTATTGAGCGTAGTTTTTTTCTTTGCGGCGTTTAGCGGGGGTGTATCTGCACAAAAGAAATTTTCCCGAACCTATCCGGCCGGGCAAAATGTCCGTCTTCAGCTTTTGAACCGCACGGGCACGGTCACGGTCGAAGGTTGGACCAGGTCAGACATCAGCATCACCGCATCGCTCGAAGCTCCCGCGGCATTGATCGAGCCTCAGAATCTAAGCGGGACCATTGTTATCAATCTGGTAAAAGATAATCAGGGCCGAAACGAGGTTGGCAACGTCAATTTCCTGATCCGAATTCCCTATACTGCGATGGTCGATATCGAGACCAAGATCGGCAACCTGAGCGTGAGCAACATCCGCAGCGGACTTGTCCGTGCACGCATTTCGAGCGAAGGCGACATCACGTTGATGAACATCGGTTCGAGCGCCGTCTCGGCCGAAAACGTTATTGGTGATATCTTTTTCGATGGCGAGATCCAGGACGGCGGAAATTATAGGTTCTCATCGATGCGCGGGAACATCAATCTGCGTATACCTGTCAATTCTTCGTTCCGAATGGTTGCCACAGCACCGTCAACCCGCAACATCTCGCTAGGATCGTTCACTAACGGCAACACAAGCTATCTCGGTGACGGCCGCCGTGTGGTCGGTCGGTTCGGCGAGGGCAGTGCCACACTTTCAGCAACCAATCAGCAGGGCAGCATCTCGTTCCTCAGGAGATGATCGTCAGGGCATTGACCCGACGCCGGGAATCAACGTAACATTGTCGCAGCTTCTCTCCGATCGATAACCGAAAAACATGAAAAACCGGGAATTTTCTTTCGCGTTCATCCTTGCCATCGCCTTGGTGGTTTTTGCTCAATCTGGTTACTCGCAAAACCAAAAGCGCATCATAACCAAGACCGACAAATTTGATTTCGGTGCCGGAGGAACGCTTTCGCTGATCGGGGCGCCGAAAGGCTCGATTACCATTGTCGGCAATCCGAAAAATGAGATCGAGATCACCGCAAAGATCGAGATCGAGGCTCCGACCGAGGCTGACCTCAACATTCTGGCAGCGGTCACCACCTTTGTCCTCCAGGAGTCGACGGGCCGCGTTGCGATCATGAGTTCGGGCACGCACAACAAGCTCGGGGACAAAAAGCTTTGGAAGAAATTTCCGAAGACATTACTTGGGCTGCCGTTCAAGATCGATTACATTGTCAAGGTTCCCCGCTATTGCGACCTCGACGTCAACGGTGGAAAAGGCGATATCGACATTTCAGGTGTCGAAGGTACTTTCAAGATCGCGTCGATCGAATCAAACACCAAACTCAGCCTGATCGGAGGCGGTATCGCGGCCACGATCGGTTCGGGCACCGTCGATATCACGATGCCCGACCGGAGTTGGCGCGGAAATGCTGTCGACGTTGCTCTGGCCAATGGAACTATGACCGCACATTTGCCGTCGAGCATCAGTGCCGACCTCGACGCCGCGATCCTCAAATCCGGCAAGATCGAAAGTGCATTTGTGGACTGGAAGCCGCGGACACGGACGGTGCCATTTACGGAACAGTCTATGATCGCTAAGGCCGGCAACGGCGGCGTGCCGATGAAATTTACGGTCGGAGAAGGAACGCTGAAATTATTGCGTATTGCAAAACCAAATTGACGCCCCCTGCGACCTCGGATCGACCAATCAGGTTATCTCAAGGCCCCCGCTCGTATATTTTCAACGTGATTTCGCGGTTGCTATTTTATGTCGTAAAATAGCCGATATGACGATAAAATCTGATATATGGCTGCGCCAAATGGCTGCGGAGCACGACATGATAACGCCGTTTTTGCCCGAACTTGTGCGCGAGGTAAACGGTAATCGCATAATCTCCGCTGGCGCGTCGAGCTACGGCTATGACATGCGGCTCGCCGATGACGGCTTTCGTATCTTCTCGTCCGTTTACGCTGACGAGATCGATCCAAAACGATTTGACGAAGAATCTTCGTTGATCGAGCCGCCGGTTCGGGAAGCTGACGACGGGGCCAAGTACTATCTCCTGCCGCCGCATCATTACGGTCTCGGCGTTACGGTCGAAACCTTTAAAATGCCGCGAAATGTGACCGGTATCGCCCTTGGAAAATCTACCTACGCCCGTGCGGGCCTGCTGGTAAACACAACGCCTCTCGAAGCTGGTTGGACCGGGCGCTTGGTAGTCGAGATCGCAAATCTAGCCAATCTGCCTCTCCGGGTCTACATCAACGAAGGGATCGGCCAGATACTGTTTTTTGAATCCGATGAAGACTGCGCCGTTAGCTATGACGACCGCGGAGGTAAATATCAAGGCCAGACGGGCCTGACCTTTGCGAAAGTATGATCCGTCGTGTTTTTATAGGCCTTTCCATATTATTGATCGGCGTTGCCGTGTTTGCCCAAACAACGTCTACGAACACACGGCCTCGTGCCCGTGACATCGGACTAAAGATCGGGATCCTGCCGACCGGCGAACGAAACTCCATCACCGATGTCGCCGGAGTTAAAGTTGGTCACAAGACGATCATCAAAGGTGAGAGTGTGCGGACCGGCGTGACTGCGATCGTTCCGCATGGCGGCAATCTATTCAAGGAAAAGGTTCCGGGGGCGGTCTTTGTCGGAAACGGCTTCGGCAAACTGGTGGGCTCGACACAAGTCAATGAGCTCGGTGAGATCGAGACACCGATATTGCTAACATCGACCCTCAGCGTGCCAAAGACAGCCGATTTCCTGATCGACTATATGCTTGGCTTGCCAGGCAACGAGCAGGTTCGATCGATAAACCCAGTCGTCGCCGAGACTAATGACGGCGGTCTTAATGATATCCGCGGCCGGCATATTACGCGTCAAGATGTATTTGACGCACTAACCTCAGCCACAGGCGGCGTGGTCGAGGAAGGAACGGTCGGTGCTGGAACCGCAACTGTTGCGTTCGGGTGGAAGGGCGGGATCGGAACATCGTCAAGAAAGCTCCCGCCGGCCCTAGGCGGCCACACGATCGGTGTGCTGGTCCAGTCGAACTTCGGCGGAGTACTCACAATCGACGGTGTACCTGTCGGCATCGAACTTGGAAAACATTATCTGAAAGAAGTGTCGGGCGGCAGCCGAGATCCGAGTTCTGCAAGCGGTTCTGACAATGCTGACGGATCGATCATTATAGTTGTTGCCACGGACGCGCCGCTTGACCACAGGCAGCTGAGCAGACTGGCATCGCGTGCAATGTCGGGCCTCGCCCGAACCGGTTCGTCAATGACAAACGGCAGCGGGGACTATGTAATCGCCTTTTCGACCTCAAATCGCGTTAATGCAACGGAAAGCGTCAGGGACGTAATGGTGCTGGGTAACGACGCGATGTCTCCACTTTTTCAGGCCGTTATTGAGGCGACAGAGGAGGCGATCCTCAATTCGATGTTTCGCGCAACTACCGTTACCGGGAACGGTCGAACGGCAGACGCTTTGCCTATCGACAAGGTCCGCGAGATATTGAGAAAATACGGGAAGATCAAGTAGATGCAGACGATCCACAACTACATTAATGGTGAGATGAGACCTGCCGTTTCAGGCGAATATCTCGACAATTTTGATCCCTCGACCGGCTTGAGCTATTCGGCTATCGCAGATTCGGATGAACGTGATGTCCAGATCGCAGTCGATGCCGCAAAGGCCGCGTTTCCGGCGTGGTCAAAGACATCGACGGAGATCAGACACGATATAGTCATGCGCCTGGTCGCCTTGATCGAGCGTGATCTGGAGCCGTTGGCTTTGGCAGAATCGATCGATCAGGGCAAGCCATTGTCGCTCGCCCGAACGGTCGATATACCGCGGGCCGTTTCCAATTTCAAATTCTACGCGACCGCCGCGATGCACAGCGCTAACGAAGCTCACGACAACCCGACCCAAGGTGCGATCAATTACACTCTTCGTCAACCGCTCGGTGTCGTCGGCTGTATCTCGCCGTGGAATCTGCCTCTATATTTGTTTACCTGGAAGATCGCACCGGCGATCGCGGCCGGCTGCACCGTCGTTGCAAAACCGTCGGAAGTGACGCCGATGACGGCGTATTTGCTGTCCAAACTCTGCATCGAGGCTGGCTTGCCTCCCGGAGTTCTCAATATTGTACACGGCCTCGGCCCGAAGGTCGGGACGGCGATGACCGTACACAAAGACATCAAAGCGATCTCGTTCACTGGCGGCACAAAAACCGGCGAAGAGATCGCTCGTGTCGCGGCACCGATGTTCAAAAAACTCTCGCTCGAACTCGGAGGGAAGAATCCCAATATCATATTTGCCGACTGCAATTATGAAGACATGCTCGCAACCACGATCCGATCGTCGTTCTCAAATCAAGGCGAGATCTGCCTTTGCGGATCGCGCATATTTGTCGAGCGGCCGCTCTACGAGAATTTCAAAAGAGACTTTATCGAACGCGTTAACGCCTTACAGGTTGGCGATCCTTTGGAGCCGGCTACGAAAGTCGGCGCGATCGTCTCGAAGCAGCATTTTGACAAAATAATGTCCTACATCGACCTCGCGAAACAAGAGGGCGGCAGCATTTTAGCCGGCGGCAAGTCCGTTAATCCCGATGGGCGATGTGCGGACGGATGGTTCATCGAACCGACAGTGATCGAGGGCCTACCGTTCGATTGCCGGACAAATCAGGAAGAGATCTTCGGCCCGGTCGTGACGCTGCAACCATTTGACACGGAGGAAGAGGTTCTCGGCTACGCGAACAGCGTTCGTTACGGCCTGTCAGCGAGTGTCTGGACCGAAAATCTTTCGCGTGCCCATCGAATGGCGGCCGAGATCGAATCGGGATTCGTTTGGGTCAACACCTGGATGCTCCGCGACCTGCGAACACTGTTTGGAGGCTATAAAGATAGCGGCGTCGGCCGCGAAGGTGGATTTGAAACATTAAGATTTTTTACGGAAGAGAAGAACGTTTGCGTTAAGATCTAGCTCGCACGACGACTCTCTTTCGATAGAAGGAGAGAAAAAATGTCTAAACGTATAAAGCGAATTATCGTTCTCGCAATGGCCGCATTGGCGGCGTATTTAGTCCTCGGAATCGTGATCAGCGACTATGTTTTTCCGCCGGAAAAGCCCGACCTTGCAACCTATTTCCGGCCCGGCGACAACCTCGTAAGCCGTACCGAGGGCTTTTATCAGACGGTTCTAGGCGTCGATGACGGCTGGCTGCACACCAGATTAGAAGTTGCTCCGCACGCGCCCGGGCCACCGGAGCATTTTCACGAGGCGTTCGAAGAATCGTTTACAGTAAAAAGCGGCACCGTCAGCATCCTAATAAATGGCGAAAAGCGAACCCTGAAAGCCGGTGAAACGATCGTCGTGCCGCCGATGACGAGGCACAAGCCGTTCAACGAAACGGACGAAACAGCCGTGGTCGAGAGCGAAAATACGAAAACGCTGCCGGTTCAGTTTGGCTACATACTTTCACAGCTTTACGGTTTTATGGACGACCTGCCGAATGGTCCCACCACGCCGCAGATGCTGATGCAACTTTCGGTATATGGCAATAACGCCGATTCGTGGGTCGCCGACGGTCCTCCGCTCGCTATTCAAAAAGCGATGCGTGTCGTGGTGGCACCGACGGCAAGGCTTTTGGGTTACAAGAGCCATTACAAAGAATACCGGCCAAAACGATCGCTCTAATCGCTAGCCAACCGATTACCGATGGTCTAAATTGAACATATGAAACTAATTACGATCGCGTTCTTTTTCGTTGCGTTATTCTCCAGTACCTTTGCCCAAACCAAACCGCCGACCGAATCGGCGATGGAGCGATTTTTGCGATATGTGAAGATCGACACCCAATCTGCTGAGGAGGCCGGAAAGTTTCCGAGCACGGAGAAACAGCTCGTGCTGGCTCGGCTGCTCGAAAAGGAATTGACGACGCTAGGTGTGCAGAATGTCCGCATCAGTGCTCAAGGCATTGTTTACGGAATGGTTCCGGGCAATCTGGCCGACAACGGCAAAGTGCCGACGATCGGCTTTATCGCTCACATGGACACGTCGCCCGCCGTTTCCGGCGCAAACGTCAACGCGATCATCCACAAAAATTACCAAGGCGGCGAGATCGTTCTGCCAAATGACAAGTCGCAGGTCATAACCGTCGCCCAAAATCCGAATCTCAAAAATCTGATCGGCGACGACATCATCACGGCCGATGGCACGACGCTGCTTGGCTCGGACGACAAGTCAGGCATTGCCGAGTTGATGACAATGATCGATACGCTAAAGCAAAATCCGTCGCTCAAGCACGGCAACATCGCGATCGCATTCACGCCGGACGAAGAGGTTGGCGGCCCGATGGACGATTTTGAGATCGAAAAGTGGGGAGCGAAATTCGCGTACACCGTCGATGGCGAACAGCTCGGCGACATCTCGAACGAGACCTGGTCAGCGAGAACGGCGACCGTCACGTTTCGAGGTAAATCCACACATCCCGGAACTGCAAAAGGCATCATGGTCAATTCGTCTTATGCCGCCGGTGATTTTCTCGCGAGCTTTCCGAAAGCCGTGCCGAACCGTCCTGAGACCACCGAGGGCCGCGAAGGCTTTCTTCATCCTTACGTCGGCGACCTTGATGTCGAAACGTCAACAATAAAGATCCTGCTTCGCAATTTCGATATCAGCGGCCTGGCCGGGCAGGAAAAGTCGGTGAAAGATCTGATTGCCGACGTTCAAAAACGGCATCCTGATGTCAAGATCGAGTACGCCAGTGTGCTCGGCTACCTCAATATGAAAGAGGTCCTAAAAGACTTTCCGCAGCTAACCGATTACGCGATCGAGGCGGCAAAGCGAGCGGGCGTCAAAGCAGAACTTCGGCCGATCCGCGGCGGAACCGATGGTTCGAGACTAACTGCCCGCGGCCTGCCGACACCAAACCTGTTCACAGGCGGCCACAACTTTCACGGGAAGCTGGAGTTCAATTCCCGAAAAGGCTTAGAAAAATCGACCGAAACGCTGGTTAACCTTGTACAGATCTGGGCTGAGCGTTCAAAATAAAGGCATGAAAAAACTGAGTTTCGCATTGGCTCTTACCATCGTTGCTGCTTCCGCTGCGTTCGCCCAAGTTTCGACCTTTCCCGGCTTGAACGCCGACAGCAAAAAGCAGCTTGCTTCCGCCAAAAAGTCGACTGCCTTCGCCCTGCCGACGTGGCTGCCGAAGGGATTCGTTGTCTCGCAGGTCCATTCCGTGCTCGGCCGCAAGGTCAAGCTCGAAGATAAACAGCTCGTCATTGTCTATTCCCGCAAGCTCGCGGACGGCGGCTTGCAGCGTTTCGCGTTTGAGGCTGGATTCGACGGGATTGGCGACCTGATGTACGAGGGCGGTAAAAAGTTAAAAACGCCTATCGGCAGCGTGCATCTCTATTATCAACCGAAGGACGAAGATGGAAAAAAGCTCGCCGATTTCGCGATGACTGAATGGTTCGACGTCGGTTCAACCGCTTTTCATTACATCGGCACATATGGCACCGAAGAGGAAGGCGGTGATTCGCTTGTGATGCTCAGCCTCGCCGATACGGAGAAGATACTTCGCTCACTCAAACGATACTGACGTCAACCAAAGATGTTTCGCACTTTGTCCATAAACGACTCGTCCGTAAAATCGACATCTTCGATCTCCGCAAGCTGCTCAAGAAGCTTACGTTGTTCCTTTGTCAGCGTCTTCGGCGTTATCAGTGTGACCGCAACGAACAGGTCACCGCGGCCGCGGCCGCCGAGTGTTGGCATTCCTTGCGATTTGATCCTAAAGACGGTGCCGGTCTGTGTTCCGGCCGGGATCTTCAGCTCTTCTTCACCATCAAGCGTCTGAACCTTGATCTCAGCCCCCAACGCTGCCTGGCCGAACGTTACTGGAACCGCGGAGTAGAGATTCGCTCCCTGACGTTCGAAACGCTCGTGTTCGGCTACGTGCAGGACAACGAACAGATCGCCCGCCGGGCCGCCGTTTACGCCGCCCTCGCCTTCGCCCGATACACGTAGGCGTGAGCCGGTTTCGACGCCCGCGGGTATCTTGATCTCGATCGTCTTTTCTTTTTCAACACGGCCCTGGCCGCGACAAATCTTGCACGGGGATTTGATAATACGGCCTTGGCCCGAACAATTTGGACAGGTCCGCATCACGCTGAAAAAGCCCTGCTGATATCGCGTCTGACCGCTTCCTGCGCAAGTGATGCAGGCTTCGGCGGTCGTGCCTTTTTCGGCACCACTGCCGCTGCACTCGTCGCATTTTTCGAGGCGTGGAATACGGAGCTTTTC
Source organism: uncultured Chloracidobacterium sp. (assembly GCA_964625555.1). GTDB lineage: Bacteria > Acidobacteriota > Blastocatellia > Pyrinomonadales > Pyrinomonadaceae > OLB17. The sequence continues at coordinate 6,119 of CAZVDM010000024.1, read as the reverse complement.
GTCCTTGCCGGTCGCAGCCTCTTCGAGCGAGATCTCCAGATCGTAACGCAGATCCGAACCTCGTTGAACCGTCGTTCGGCGCGTCTGGCGCTGCCCGAACATGTCACCAAATCCAAACATATCGAAAATGTCTTCGATATTTGAAAATCCCGGATCAAAGCCTGCACCTTGTGCCCCGGCTTGATGTCCAAAGCGGTCATACGAAGCTCGTTTATCCGCATCCGAAAGCACCGCATACGCCTCCGCGGCTTCTTTGAATTTCTCTTCGGCATGCGGATCGTCAGGATTCTTATCAGGATGATGCTGGACCGCCAGGGCTCGATAAGCCTTTTTTATTTCCGCGTCAGATGCCGTTTTCGCAACACCCAAAATTTCGTAATAATCTCTCTTAGCCATATGAACGAATATCAGATCTCACATTCTAAATCTGAAATCTGAAAAACGTCAGTCCAAATATTTGAACTGACGCATTTCTTATTTTGCGATATCGGCGTTGAATTCTCAAGTCCGACAGTCTACGCCATCGTCAGCATCGCGGCGGTAATGCGGTTGGCGGCAGATTCGACTTTGCCCAGTTGATCCTGGATCTGGGCGACACTTTCAGATTTCATCATCTCTTCGGCCTCGTTAAGGATTCCGTTGATCATCTGCTGGTCTTCCAGCGGAAGCGACTTGCCGATCTCGACCATTGCCCGGCGGGCGTTTCGAATGAGCGAATCGAGACGGTTGCGTTCGAGGATCAGTTCGCGTTCGTCACGATCTTTTTCGACCGACGTTTCGGCTTCGATGATGAGGCGTTCGATCTCGTCCGGGGCCAGGCCTGACGAAGGCGTTATCTGCATCGCCTGTTCGAGGCCGGTCATTTTGTCCTTGGCCGACACGCTTACGATGCCGTTGGCATCGATCTCGAACGACACATCGACCTGCGGCACGCCGCGTGGCGCCGGCGGAATACCGACAAGTTCGAATTTGGCGAGGCTGCGATTCGCACTCGCGATCTCGCGCTCGCCCTGCAGAATGTGGATCTCGACCGATTGCTGATTGTCGACGACGGTCGTAAACGTCATTGTATTCTTGAGCGGAATGGTCGAGTTTCGCGATATTAGCTTAACGTACAAACCGCCGCGCGTTTCGAGCCCAAGGCTCAACGGAAGAACGTCGAGCAGAACAATGTCTTTAACATCGCCGGTCAGAACACCGCCTTGAATGGCAGCTCCCATCGCTACGACCTCATCCGGATTGATCTCCGACGAAGGCTCTTTGCCAAACACTTCAGTCACGGTACGTGAGATGATAGGCGAACGCGTCTGTCCGCCGACAAGTATGACCTTGTCGATATCCGATGGCTGCAGTTTGGCATCCCACAGTGCTTTTTGGCACGGTTCGACCGACGATTCGACCAGATCTTTAACAAGTTCTTCGAACTTGACGCGGGTCAGCACCGCATTGATATGTTTCGGTCCCGATGGGTCCGCTGCGATGAACGGAAGACTGACAGTCGTTTCGGAAACTGAAGACAACTCGCATTTTGCCCTTTCGGCAGCTTCCTTCAGACGCTGCAGAGCCAAACGGTCGCCGCGAAGGTCGATGCCGTTTTCGGTCTGAAATCCTTCGACGAGCCAGTCGATAATGCGTTCGTCGAAATCCTCACCGCCGAGAAACGTGTTGCCGGACGTCGACAGGACCTCGAAAACACCGTCGTTTATCTCCATTATCGAGATATCGAACGTTCCGCCGCCGAGATCGTAAACAGCAACCTTTTCGGTCTTACTCTTTCCGAAACCATATGCAAGGGCTGCCGCCGTCGGCTCGTTGATGATCCGTTCTACCTCGAGTCCGGCGATCTTGCCAGCGTCGCGGGTCGCCTGACGCTGCATGTCGTCGAAATAGGCCGGAACCGTGATGATCGCTTCCGTTATTTTGTCGCCCAAGAACTCCTCGGCAGCCAATTTCAAGCGTTGAAGCACGATCGCCGAGATCTCGGGCGGACTGTAGATACGGTCCAGCACTCGAATATGAGCATCACCGTTCGGAGCCTTGACGATCTCAAAGGGCACGTTAGTGCGCATCTTTGCGACCTCGGGAGCGTCAAACTTGCGGCCGATCAGACGTTTGACTGCATAGAGCGTATTCGCTGCATTGGTAACCGCCTGACGTTTTGCGATCTGGCCGACGAGTCGTTCGTCTTTATCTGTAAATCCGACGACAGATGGCGTCGTGCGGCCGCCCTCTTTGTTCGAAATGATCTGCACCGTGCCGCCCTCAAGAACGGAGACACAGCAGTTCGTGGTGCCTAAATCGATTCCAATTACCTTGCCCATATTTTTGAATTCCTCTAAGTGTTAAGGGTTAGACGCAGGGAGCGTCTATTCGGCTTCGGGGGACGAAGCTTCCGGATCGTGAGGTTCCGATTCGATTACGGCTTCGGGATCGGCCGTTTGTGGGGGAACAGACGTTTGTGATGAGGTCGTGACTCTAACCATCGAATGGCGGATCACTTTATTGCCGATGCGATAGCCGCGCAGCAGCTCGGCGGAAACCATGTTCGGCGGCATATCGTCCCTCTCTTCGGTAGCAACGGCCTCATGAAAATTCGGGTCGAACGGTTCGTCGACCGTCGGTATCGACGTCACTCCCATTCCCGCAAAGACTTCGTTCAGCTGTTGGTTGACGAGTACGATACCATCGTAAAGCTGCTGAAATTCGGGCGATTTCTTTTCCGAGTCGCTCGGCACAGAATCAAGGGCACGGTTCAAATTGTCGAGAACCGGCAGCATTTGAGCCGCCAGATTGGCGATCTGATCGATGAACGATCCGCGGCGTTCGCGATCCATGCGGTACTTGAAGTTCTCAAAATCCTTGAGCCGGCGGTCGCTCTTTTCCTGAATATCGTTACGTTCGTTTCTGAGCTCAAGTATTTTGACCTTGAGCGATGAGATCTCTTTCTCAAGTTCAAAATTGCGTGCCTTGGTGGCCGGCGAACCGGTCTGGGCTGCCGCCGGCTGCGCCAGTTCCTGTTGAACGAAATCGGGCACGACGTTCATTTCCACATCCGAATCCTCGATCTCGATCGACAGGTCAGAGGTGATATGCAGATCTTTTTCTTTCGCCTCCAGCTCACGGATAAAATCCTCGACCGACGAGGTCGAGTCGATATCTGGTTCGTCAAGCGATACGGCGGGCATTGGGATTTGATCGTGTGGATCCATTTGTTGGGCGATGACGTCTGACGCCTAGTCCTTGGCAGTATCAGCGGACATCATTTTTTCTAGAGTGCGGGCGACATAAGACACGATCGAGATCATTCTCGCATATTCGATCCTCGTCGGTCCGAGGACGCTGAGTGTGCCTACCGCCGTGCTGTTGCCGATACGGTACGGAGCCGAGATCAGCGTGCAGTTTTGAAACGACGGCGTGCGGTTTTCGCTGCCGATGACGACCTGTACGTCGCCCTTGGCGGCCGCATCGCGTTCGACACACTCAGTGAGTATCTGCATCAAACGCGATTTTTCGCCTATCGTTCGCAGCAGCTCACGGAGGCGTTCGAGATCGGCAAAATCGCTCTTTGACAAGATATTCGACGTGCCGTCCACGAAAACTTCACCGATCCGGTCATCTTCGTCCTCAATACTCTGAGAGCAAAGAATAACGGCCGTTTGAAGCAATTTGTCAAACAAGGCCTTTTCCTCGTGCATTAGGGACATGATCTCGGCACGAATCTCGGCCAGGCTCTTTCCGGCAAATTCCTTGTTGAGGTAATTTGCGGTCCGTTCGAGTTCGTCGCGTGTAAATGGCACGCCGGTCCGGATTATCTTGTTATGGACAATGTTCGGGGCCGAGACCAGAACGACGAGAATGCGGTTGTCGCTCAGGTTTACAAACTCGATGTGCTGCAGGCGATCACTCGCCAAACTAGGCGATACCACGATGCCGACATTATTAGAAAGAGCCGAAAGCAAATGGGAAGTACGTTCCATCAACCTGTCCGGTGTGTCGCCGAGATCAAGCGAATTCAGGCCGTATTCCTCGCCTATGCGATGGAGGTCGTCATTCGAAATACTCAGCACGCCAAGCAGGTTGTCAACGTAAAACCGGTATCCTTTATCAGTCGGAACGCGTCCGGCGGAAGTGTGGGGCTGCTCGAGCATTCCCATTTCTTCCAGTTCACCCATCACGTTGCGGATCGTCGCCGAGCTCAAACCCGAAGCGTTAGCGAACTTATCTGCAAGTACTTTAGAGCCTACAGGTTCGCCCGTGACAAAGTGTTCATTGATAATGGCTGTCAGGATTATCTGACCGCGAGAATCGGGAAACCCGGGATTTTTCCCGCCGTCTTGCATAGCGTCGCGGACAGATTTTGGGTTGATTTGATGCATAGGCCACTCGGGGCGTATGCTATTCCCATATAAAGAGATAGCATTTTCGCAGCCGTGGTGTCAATAAAAATTGTTTAAACAAGTTGTTTTATCTTAGTCGCTCTTAATTCTTCCTTGGAGCTCTTTGTGTCTTCCCTTTGCGCTCTTTAGTTAAGCAAGTTCTAAACACAGAGAGCTCAAAGGGAAGACACAAAGTCCACGGAGAAGATTCAAAACGCATTTGACCGAAACCATCCAACAGATCACCGAACTCTACGCCGAGGCCTTTCGCTGGTACGACCCGAAACGCGCCGTGCCGGCGATCCATATATCATTTTACCCGTATGTCGGCATAAATCATACAATTAGAATCCGCGAGGGCCAAATTTTTGTCCGCATCGGCACGATCTGTTCCGAAATGCCTTTGGCCTGTCACAAAGGGCTCGCTTACATCCTCGTCGGTAAACTGCTTCGCAAGAAGATCCCGGCCGGCGCCCGCGAGGTTTATTCCGCGTATGTAAAATCGCCGGTGATCCGCGAGCGGGCCGCTGTCAACAAACGCGCGAAAGGCCGAAAGGTCGTTACGACGTCGAAAGGCAGGGCCTATGACCTGGACGAGATATTTGAATCGATAAACCGCGAGTATTTCCGTCACGCGATCCAAAAGCCCGTCCTAACCTGGTCGGCCCGCAAGACCTATCGAATCCTCGGCCATCACGACGCGACGCACGACCATATTACGATCAGCACATCGCTCGATTCGCTCGACGTACCGCGATACGTGGTCGAGTACGTCGTATTCCACGAAATGCTCCACATCGCCCACCCGACAAAGCACGTCAACGGCCGCCGCTATAACCACACGCCCGCGTTCAAACGCGACGAACAAAAATTCGCCTACTACCAAGAAGCCGAACGCTGGATCGAACGGAATGTAAGGAAGCTCAAAACGGAAGCTAAGAGAAAGTAGATTCAGGGTGGGAAAAGAGCGGGGGCAAGCCCGCCTTCCTGACGGTATTTGTTTTACTTGGTTTTCTCTTTTTTGAGTTGATTGACCACCAACTTCATAAAACAAAGACAACACAATCTATGACAGTCTGGAAGATGGGCTTGCCCCCGCTCTTGTTCTTAATCTTCCCCGCCAAGCTGAGCGATGATCGAGCCGATGAGGCCGAAGTCGGAAGTCGTCCGGCGGTCGATGCCGGATTTTGTGAAGCGGGTTTCGGTAAGAAAAAAGATGGTCGCTTTTGCCCCAGCGTATCTCAATTCGGAAAGGACTTGAGCGTCTAAACTAGCCGTTGTTTCATCGTGTCCAAATGTAATTATCGGGGCATTGATGCTCTCAATCCTCTTTCTTAAGCCTTCATCAAAGACCCGACCGGGCCCCCAGCCGCCAGAAAAACAACCGGCGACGCCTCCATAGGATCCAATTATTATCCTCGCTTCAAGAAAAACCGCTTCAACCTCATCATCATTGTTCCGCCAATGGACGATTCCATGGTCGTTTGGAGGATGGGCTGGCTTGAGCCCTTCAGTGATCGCGCTCTTTACGGTTTCTAAGTTCTTGACGTTCGCGATGACCACCGGCTTTTCACCGTCGGCGGAATAATTTCCCGTCAATATTCCCGGCCCCACAGAGCTTAAGAATAATTCAGGCTTTCGAATTCCGTATGGTTCAAAAAAGAGTGAGGAGAACTCATCAATTATTCGACCTGTGAGGGCATCCGCATTCTTCTTGGCAACAAGCAAGATCGATCTCCATGC
>CAZVDM010000023.1:0-29905 GCA_964625555.1 uncultured Chloracidobacterium sp. | reverse complement strand
TGTTCGCTCTTATCCCGGCGAGTGGGCAAAGATAGACGGCAATGCCAGCACAACGCTGACAAGTGCGATAGATGCCTCACAGACCACTATTCCCGTGACAAACGGAGCATTGCTCGTTGGTCTTAACGAGATCGTAATAGACCAAGAAGTAATACAGATATATTCGTTATCAGGAAACAATATTACAAACTGTGGGCGTGGGGCATCAGGGACGACAGGGGTTGCTTCGGCTCACGCAAACGGGGCGACGGTGTACCTTGCGGGTCATCAATTGACAGTGACTGGAAGTAACACTGTATATCGGAACTTTGAGATAATGAACAGCAATCCCCAACGACGCGGACTAATATTTCCTGAGGTCGGTCGCGGCAATAATATCACCAATTCAGGCGACAGCAATAGCTTTATCAATCTCATAAGCCATGACGGTATTAACGGCGTGTTTATGGGGTCGGTGTCGAGAAATTCGACTGTTTACGGGGTACTCTCTTATAACAATGGGTTCTTTCATCCCGTCGAATCGGAGTACAGCGGCGGTCACAACTACTACTTAGAAAACTCGGCAGGTTATTCACGGGTCTACGAAAACATCGCACTAAACGCATTCAGGAACGGTATGCAGCTATACGGACGTACAGGGGCATATATCGGCGGTGATATGCGAGGATGCGTCGTCTCACAATCGTCTTTTTGGGGAGAAGGTAGAAATCTCATTTACGGCCCTGACAATGTACAGAGCCCGACGGGCTCAGTAACTGAATCGCATTTCTATCGCCCCGCAGGCGATGGATATGCGGTAAGTTTTGGCTACGGTTCGGGAATTGACGCTGGCACATTCACCAATAACTATCTTGTCGGTTCGGATACGGCTTTTGTAGCGGAAACAGTAAACAGCCTCACATTTACTGGAAACATATTCTATTCACCTAGTAACAGCACCAGATACCCAATAACCGGGGCAACAAGCTACACTTGGAATAACAACACGTATTACAATACTGCCTCTCAATACAGGTTTAATATCGCAATACCCGGCCAACCCAACTTGACCTATTCACAGTGGAAAACTAATTCAGGCTACGACACTAACAGTTCTGCGACGAATTCGACAATGCCTGATACGGTAATTGTCCGACCGAACGCATACGATATCGGTAGAGCCATTGTGATCATTTACTCGCCGAGCGGAGCGACGTCGATCAATGTGAGTCTGGCAACGACGGGGCTTATGAACGGCCAAGCATTTGCGGTTAAGAATGCTTATAATTACTTTGGCCCAAATGTATACCAGGGAATTTACAATTCGAGTTCGCCTGTAATCTCAGTTCCTTTGAACGGAGAGGCCGCGTCGGTTGCAAAACCTGTGGGCATGGTATCGGCACCTCCGACCACGTGTCCGTTACAATGCACGTTGATTGTGAATCCAAATTAGGAAAGGCTCGAATTTTGCACTAAAATATTATAACTGACTCCCGACGAATATTTAATCGTCTTCAAGTTGAAATTCTTTTTGCGGAATTTAGTGGTCTAACGCGAAAAAGCAATTATTCCCCAAAAAGCAATTTCTAGGTTATCTTTTGGTTAGCCAAGCCGTCGACTGTACACGAAAAACGCGCCGACTCAGGATTTGCAAAAGGTCAAATTGCCGTCGAAATAGAAACTGCTGTTGTTGCGCGAATTAAGTAACGGTAAATCAGCCTTATTGGCCTAAATAGGTAATAAAGAGGGTGTAAAAATCGCGGCATGAGCACCAGGTTCTTGTCGATCTCGTTAGGAACGAGAATGATGCGAACATACCACTTGACGTAATGAAAATGTAATTTCCCCCTGTCGTACGCGCGTTCTTTGAGTCTCAAGTGATAAAGGTAACGCTCGCCAATTTTCACCGCCCGGGCATTCGCTGAAAACAATCGCTCGCGAATCTCAAGTACGATCTCGTTATAAACAGGGTCACTTTTGATCTTATCCCAATCCGCACCGGAGATCTCGAATCCAAAAAATTCGTAGATCAAACGCAGGCTGAGAGCGACGACGTTTTCGCATCCGAATTGCCTCGCTTTAACAAAAAGCAGGTTCCAGTCTATGTCGATTTTTGACCGGATCAGTTCATGGACATCGCAGACCCATTCGAATCGCTCCCAGCTATGCCGTGAACCGTGCAGGCATAGGTAGATAAGCAGGTCGTAAAACGAAAGTGCCCGGACGGATGTTCCGGCCACATCGACAGTCTCAAGCCGTTTCCAAAGGTCATTCATCTCCCTGGGCAAACCGAAGTGTGATCCCGAAAGCTTCCAATGCAACTCGACCGTCACCGATCGGACACGGTTGGCGAAATATATGTCCTTCTTGCGGCTGATATACCAGTTTGTCTTCTCCAGCCAACTAACACTTGTCAAAGGTTCATAACCATTCTCCGTAAGTATGTCGGCCGCTTTTTTGAAGTTCAAGGGCTGTACAAGGATGTCCAGGTCACCGTATTTTCGGAGTGCCGGATCTCCGTATGCCTGTATTGCAAGCAACGGTCCTTTGAAAGGCACGGCATCGATTCCATTTGCCTTAAGACAATTGAGCAGTTCCAACATCTTTCCAGTCAGAAACAAGTTGGTCCGCAAATGTCTTTGGGATTCATTCTCGAGCAGCAGTCTGATCTTGTCCGGCAATAATTCGGCAAAGCGATTTCGCAGGTTCCAGCTTAGGAGAGGTAGCACAGCATTACGCTGGGCGACGTTCAGGACAAACTTCCAGTCAATTCCCGAACGAAGCAACTTCGAGATCTCCTCGGCTTGACGTTCCGGAATGACGGTTTGGCAGCCGTAAATTATCAACTGCTTTTCGATCGAATTGTTGTCAATAGTCATCGTCTAAAGCGTCGCCGGTCGGTTTGAATACTCAGATCACAATGCGAGCGTTACGTTACCACGCTGATCTGATCGCTTTGTTTCTCGCGAGCGACCTTCATCTGGGCGCTCCACGATTCTGCGTAGAAGCCGTTCTTCTGCAATAGTTCCAGATGCGTCCCGGATTCCACTAGTCTTGAGTCGTTCATTACATGTATGATGTCGGCGCGCATGGCGATTGTAAATCGATGGGTGATGATCAAACCCGTTCGGTCTTTGGCCAATCCGAGAAAGCGGTTGTACCAATCGGCCTCACCCCACGAATCCATAAAACTCGTTGGTTCATCTAACATTATTAGCGGTGAGTCTCGATAATACGCTCGTGCAAGTGCCACCTTTTGCCACTCGCCGCCGCTTAGTTCACATCCGTTCTTAAACCACCTTCCCAGCAATGTCTCATATTCATTTGGAAGCTTGGTTATGAACTGATGTGCGCCGGCAAGTTCCGAAGCGGTGAGCATCCGTCCCTCATCGTGATCAGCTTCGCTATCGCCAAGCATGATATTTCCCTTTGCCGTTTCCTGAAACCGGACGGGAAATTGAAAGAGAACCGACATGTTCCGCCGAAGTTCTTTGAGATCGAACCGGCGGATATCGATGCCGTCAATTTCGATCGTGCCGCCATCAGGGTCATAGAACCGGCATAGCAACTTTACGAGTGTGCTCTTTCCTGCGCCGTTCGCGCCGACCACTGCCACCTGCTTGCGAGCAGGGATAAACAAACTAAAATCCGAGATCGCATCCGACGAGGAATCGGGATAGCGAAATGTGACGTTTCGAAAATAAATTCCTGTTCCGATCTGAGCAGGGAAAGGTACGGGTTCCTGAGATGACACGACCTTGGGCTCAAGATCCAGATAGTCGAACAAGCTTTCGAGGTACAGGCTATTGCTCACAGTCTTGCTTGCGGAACCCAGCAGGCCGGCAACTATAACCTGTCCGCGGCTAAATACCTGATAAAACACTGCCAGATCGCCAAGGGTCGCTGTGTCTTGGTAGACCCTCAAGGCGATCCATCCCATTGCGATCACGCCTACCGCGAGTGCCAGGGCATTTGCAAATATCTTTCCTGCAAATTGCTGCTTAAGGTGACGCAGCTTTTCGCTTCTTAATTTTGTACGCAACTCCTGAAAGATCTCGGCAAATCGGTTTCCCAGCGCAAATAATCGCATCTCTGCGGCCGCTTCGCTCTGCGACATCATACCGTCGTAGTAAAAAAGCCATCGTCTCTTGCTTGCGTTTGATTTCCACCAGTCAAAGAACCGCTTATCTAATGAAAGTGATATGAAGAGGCTCGGCAGGGCACCGACAAGAAGCAGAAACGGCACCGGCCAACCATAGGTCATTAGCAACGCCCCGAATGTGACGAGCGTGATCGAGCTCTGTATGACCGAGCCAAAGTTCTCGAGCAGAGCTAGAGGTTTTGATTGCGATTCACCTCCTGCCTGTTCCATTAGGTCGTGGTATTTTGAAGATTCATAGAACGCAAAATCCACTTCTGTGGATTTCCGGTGCATCAACCCCTTTATGTGATCAGAAAAGTACTCGGCCTGGGCGTTACGGACCCAATCGCTGACATAACGTAGTGAGTCGGTCGCAAGAAGAGAGATCCCGGTAATTAAGAACAATAGTAATGCTGATTCGAGGTCCTGAAAACTCCCCGAACCTTTTGCGGCCAAAAAACTATCGATCGTCAGTTTGGATAAGTAAACGGTCGTACCCGGAAGCAGTCCCTGGATGATCAGCAGTATTCCTAGCGCTGTTGTATAGCCAGGAACCGAAGCCCATATCAACTTGAGGCTTCGCAGCCACAACCTTCTTTGGCTAAATAGTTTGATAGCTGACGGAAAGTTAGTTCTCACGAATTTGCGTCGGGACCGAGCGCCCCGATAGGCTGTCCACGGCAAATATTCGGCTGGCTATGATCTGGCCCCGAATTTTAGATATTCAAGCTGTCAATATGCGTCTCGACAGCCGAACAAACATCTTCGATCAAATCGAACCGGTGCGGGCGCAATAGGCGGAACACCGGGACGTTGAGTACCAGTTCCTGACAAAGCCCGAAATGCCGTTCCTGGGAATTGAGCCGTTTCAAATGGTGGTTCGCATGCGTATTTGCTACCAACTCCACAAATCCATCCGTTTGCTTCAATTCCTGAATTTCGATCACTTCGCTTTCGTCAAGTAGGTAAACTGCGTTCAATTCGACGGGCTCGCCCGACTCCAGTTTTGTGGTTGTGAATGAGTGCTTCTCAATGAAACGATGGATAAGCGGTAGGGAAGCTGGGTCGCTGCCGACAGCGTTCACCGAATCCGGGTTCAGTTTTATTCTGGGATAGCCGGGAATTGTGTAAGCCTTTCCGCCGAAAAAGTAAACGGGCACAACATCATCACTTAGGAGCGAGTGGCCACGGACGCTCATTGTGGCCGCGATAGTCGATTTTCCGTGCCCTTTTTGACCAATGAATGCGACCGCGGCTCCGTTGATCATAACGGAGCTCCCATGCAATACAAGGTAGCCTCTTTGATGAAGAAGCACTATCATCACAGGACCTGTCAAGAACGGAACCAAATCGTCCTCGATCGCTTCTGGAGCGGGTTCAACGATAACTTCATTTCCGGCTGCGATCAAGAATTTACCGATCTTCGGCCAATCAAATGACATTGCTCGTTCCGAAACCCGAACGCGACAGCCCGGTGTTTCGATCACCGGTGCCTTGATCGTATCGTTAAGAAAGTCCTCGGTAAGCTTTCCTAATCGGATCTTCACATCCGGAACTGAATTCCCGTTGACCAGATCAGGAATTCTGATCGTAGAACAAATGTTCAGTCCGTAAGCGAGATACGAGTATTCTTCGGAATCACTAAACATAAAATCAAGAAAACGAAACCGTCGAGTGAAAATTACCGCGCCATCATGATCGCCCAGATGGGCAAGTTCTGATTACCGCGACACTTATTTCTCGATGGTTTCGTTATTTAATTAGGAACTAAACCAAACGGTCTTGGCCTAACTATCAAAAACGGCCCGGGCCACCCGGACCGAAGGAAGCGAAAACCAGCCCTAAGGAATCGTTGAGGTACCGGAAATAACTATTTGCAAGATATCGTCTCCGAATCCCAGCGTCTTCATACTGGGGTTGGGACTTCCCAGAGTCAACTCAGCAATATCGCCATGCACGATAACACTCGGCGATTCCCAGGTCCGCTTTCCATCTTTTTCTGATTCCATTTTTTCCTCCCTTTTCAGTTTTCTTCAGGGGACTATATTGCAAGACCCTGGATTTAACGATCCGTCATTTGAACATAAGCTCATAATCTCGGATTGTCAAAAGCTACGAGTACTGTTATTAAGCGGCAACGCGGTCAGTCCGGGCCAACTGACGAGCCGCGAAACCGCTTTGATCAAGCCATTTTAACAGGTACATATTTGTCAATATAAATAGCGCCTCGGCGTCCCGCCTGTTCGGTTCCGAAGCAAATTTCTTGTACGACGATCTGAAAACCTCAGTATCGACGTAAGCATCAAGCTTCCACAGGTCGTTACGAACGGCGCTGTCGATATCGCCTGAACCGTACCGATGCAGGTTGATCTTTATATGGGCCCCAAGATTTGCCTTATCGACCCTCCACTGAACGTCCGGCGGCAAGATTCCCTCCATCGCAAACCGGAAAATAGACCGCGTCCAGCCCTTAAGAATTCGTTGACCCGGAGGCAGCCCCACACAAAATTCAATGAGGCGACGGTCGAAAAAAGGATGCCTGAGGTCGAGCCCATAAGCCGCTGAGATCTTTTCGACCTGCTCGTGCATGGTCGAGAATATTCCGTTGGTCAGTGATTGCCAATGATATTCCGATGGTGTCGAACCTTTTCGATAGCTCAGGTCGTTGAGCTCCGTGACCCGCTGCTCCAGTTCAGGCTTCGTTCTGAATTTTGGATTTACGGAACCAAAATGCAATGGGTGATAGATCGGCAAAGCGGCAGTGTCACTTTCTTTCCTGAACCTTGCGGTTCTCCATGCCTTTATAAGGAAGTCCGGAATCGCCGGCTTTACACCTTGATGCCAGAAAAGCCGCTTAAGAGAATGCTCTCGCCCGGGCATATTTCTATTCATCGCTCGCGCTTCGCGCATCAAGCGCACGATACGTCCCTTCCGGGCAAGCTGTTCAAACTCCTGATAGCCGTAGGTTACTGTCGCATCTCCGTCGTGACCGGTCAGCAGCGTTCGCACCCCTTGGCCCTGTGCCGCCTTGAATATCTGGGTATCCATATACACATTTATGGGGCCGACAGGGTGGTCCGTGTGCCAAACTATCTGATCCATATTTTGGAGCGGGTTGGCATCATCGACATTTACAAATTGGGCTTGAACACCGGTCTTCGCAATTACCGAATGCATATACCGCGTCTCGTCGATCCGCGGATCTTCCTTTGAAATTGTCGGAAAAACTGCCGAGAATGTTTGGAGCGGAGGTTGGCCGTTGTCCTTCAGAGTGTTGCTCGCAATGCAGACGACAGCTGATGAATCCAGCCCGCCGGAAAGTGTTGCTCCGATTGGAAATGCACTCCGCAACCGACAATTTACCGCTTGGGTGAGCTTTTCACGAAAGGCTTCCTGGTACACAATATCGTTTTTCAACCGGATCGGACGGCGATCCGGTTCCCAGTAGCTTCGGGATTTTACCTGTCCCCGCTCAACCGTCAAACAATGAGTCGCAGGAAGTCGCTTAATATGCTTATAGAACGTCGCTTCTTTGTCTTCGCAGGTCAGCACCAAATAATCGGCAAGGTGGTCCTCGTTGAGCGCGTTGGGAATTTCCGGGATCTCAAAAAGAGCTTTGATCTCCGAGGCCAGAGCGAAAAGCTTTCCGGGTAGATGACAGTAATAAAAGTGCTTCAGACCTAATGGATCGCGGGCGCAGAACAATTTCTTGTTTCTTGGATTCCATATCGCAAAAACAAAATCCCCGATCAGTTTTGATGGGCAATCTTCACCCCATTTTTCATAAGATCTCAGAATGATCTCACTGTCCGTAACCTCGGGCGCCGGGCGGCCATTGAACATCAGCTGGGCGATTAATTCTTCACGGTTGTCTATCCTGGCATCGCAGGTTATTACAGTTTGATCATCATTATTCCTGAAAGGCAGATACTCGCTCAATGATTCGGGTGTCGTCCATCGCATTCGGTGTCCCATTCCGATATTGCCCTCGATATAAACGCCACGGCTGTCATTGCCGCGATGCGCAAGGCGATCGAGAGCTGTATCCAGCACCCGAGGTTCGATCGGGCGTTGATCAAGATCATAGATGACGACGATTGCACTCATATCAAGATCGGGCTCGGTGCTTCGAGAACGGTGTAGCGTGAATGATAGGGCTGCCTTCCTAATACGACCGACCCGTCGACCTCAACCCATGCGTGAGCTTCGAACAGCCCCTCGGATTTTGCTACGCCGATCTTTAGAACCGCATCGTAACCGTGACCCGACAGCATCTTTCTCGCCGTTAGCGCCTGGGTAAGGCACGTTGCGTATGGAACATAGGCCTTGCATCGCCTTACGGCCCGGACGATGTCGTGAATAGTAGGTCCCTCGACGCTAGGGTTCACCGATTCGCACAAATCACTTGATCGGACCCATTTCTTCGCTAACAGCGTCGGTGCCACAAACAGCCCAATACGGAAAAACAGCAACCAGCATGATGCCCTTACGATAAGCGCTTTCTCCTCAAAACTAAGTCCAAAAAACCGGAAAACCCTACCCATCGATCAACACTATTAACTCTTCGGCAACCATTTTGTCCAGGAATAACTCTATTTCTTTTCGACAAGTTGAAGGATCGACATCATATTCCTCTAAGATAGCGGATTCAATATCACTAAAATTAGCCGGCTCCTTTATGATTCCCCATATAGACGAACCGACCGAGTTCAGCGTGTAATACTTGCCGTTTTTCAGGCTCAGGATCACTGCCTCATTACTCAACAATGAGAAAAGATGCTCCCTTATTGCCTGAAAACGAACCGTTGCCGACGCAAGGGCCGGCGATGCTTCCGTCGGTTTTTCAATATCAATGTCTGACATATTTGTTTCGTACATGTCTAGAGATAACAGAGGTCCCCGACCCCCAAATGTCGGTTGACAAAGCGGAAAAACCGGCCGAAAGACATTGACGCCGTCCGCACAAAGCAACGGGTAAACTTTCTCCATATCTTACTATTAACACAAACATTGAGAGCGTTCATCATACTTTACTGCTAATTGTTTACTGACCACGGCTGATTCGAATAGCACATTTGCGCAAATGTACTCCACACAAAAGATAACCGGGCAGACGGACGACTATATTTCATATAATCCAGGCTTACAGCGATCGATCTTTCCGAATGAGTTTCGTAAATCAAGTTTGACACAAGGCTGCCACCAAGTAATCGTTCAATTTCCGTATCTGTATACCGCGGTCAAAAACATTTGACGCACACTTGATTCCGTTTGCCGAATAGCGGGTCCGTGCCTCGCTGTCTCTTGAAAACTCTCTAATGCTATTCTCGAGTTCCAATATGTTGCCCGTTCTTGGTGCCCAGCCAACCTGATTTTCGTTAACTATATTTGCCCCCTCACCTTCGCCATAGAATATTATTGGCAACCCTGACGCCATCGCTTCATAGATCTTTGACGGAACCGCTCCATAGATCCGTCTGGCGAGCGGAATAAGAGCTCCGTCGTGTGAACCTAAAATATGCGGAACCTCATCTCTGTTCACGGCTGCATGAAGGTATATTCCGCAGAAAGGAGTTTTTGTAAGAAATTGCTCAATTTCCTTCCTTTCGGCGCCAGCGCCGTAGATATGAAACTCGACGTTGAGATCACCGAAATTCACATTCCGGCATATAGCAGCGATTCCCTGCGCTACGCCTAGAAGCCCTGCATATACAAGTCTCATTTTTGGGCGATTAATGTTGGACAATGTCCGTTTGAACCTTTTGCAATCAACCCCGTTTCTAAATAACAGTACACGTTTTCCGCCGTGACCGCTGATGTAGTCCACAATCTCTTGCGATTGCCCCGTGCAGAGGAATGCGCGTTTGTAAAAATATCGTTCCAGTCTCTCCAGGCCACGGTAGAGAGCTCCGTCACTAATAGCTCCAAGTTCCTTGGCTGTTAGAGGCCATAGATCGGAAACATTTAGTATGAATTTGGCTCGGCATATCTTTGCCAAGATCAGCCCCGAAAATGCCAGTGCCAATGGTGGACTTTCAACAAAGACAAAGTCAGGCTTGAATCTAAAGATATATGGAATAGCGAAAAGGGAAGTTAAAGCAAACGACACCATACTCACTAATCTGGGCAGGATCCGTTTGGAGTTGGATGGATATAACCAATATCGCTTAACGGGAACCGCACCGATAGACTCCGTTTGCACAAATTTGCGGCGATAACCGTCTTGGATCCTGCCCTCAGGATAATTCGGGGCAGCGGTAATCACACGAACTCCCCATTTCAACTCTGCAAAACCGCTCACCAGTTCATACAGCCGCGATTGCGGAGCCCCGATCTCGGGCGGATAATATTGTGTGAGAACGGCTAGTCGCATCGCTTTTTGAAGCACGCTTGGCCTACCGGTAGTTCCGTTACGCCTCGAATGGAACGCAGTTCGTCGGCTGACAAGTCACAGATGACGGCTCGAAACTTTCCGTTCTTTGTCCTAGGAATTGCGGCTACTGGTTCAAACGTCACCGCGATGTCCCCCAAGCGTTCGCGGACGCGAGCTGCGAGCTGCCCTAGAGCTGATGCGTGAAAATCGGCCGCAGGAACATACCGAACATTTATCGAATTCAGCGAGACTTGTACTATTTGCGACTCAATGATCGGCAGATCGTTTTTGAAGACAGGGTCAAGCCGCCCGATCTGCCGACCGTCGGCGGTATATAGCAAGTCGTCAAAGCGACCATCGATCGCGTCGATCAACGGCAACAGCCTTCCGCAGGCGCATTTCTTTTGCGATATGCGGGCGCAATCGCCCACCCGATAGCGGATCAACGGCATATCGGCGTTTACGAGTCCCGTACAAACCAACTCCGACATTCCTGTCTCTGATTGCGGATTCGCCGCTTCGACCACGCCTGCATCGGGCCATTGATGCAAGTTGCCGAAGTCGCATTCGCTCGCCGCCGTGACCATTTCCGCCATTCCATAGGTTTCTCGTACCTGGCATTCGAAAGCCTCGGCGATAGTGGCCCGCTGATGTTCATAAAGGGGCTCCGCATTGGTGATAACGGTTTCTAATCTAATGTCTTTTCGATTTCGCCGCAATACCTCCTGCGCGAGGCTGTAAACAGCGGACGAATAGGCCCATATGTATTTTACTCGATACCGTACCAGAGCGTCCAAATAATGCGGGATCAACGACGGTGATAGATGATACGACGACATATAGAGCTGATTCAGACCGGCATTCCAAACCCAAAAGGGAGGCTTGTTTTGGCGAGTCGCTATAACCATTTGCCCACCTAAAATAGCCCAACGATCATGACGCGTCAGGCCGTACCACCTCCGCCATCGAGCCTCAAACATTGCGTACCACTTATTAACGGTGGCTCGTGTTAACCAGAGGTCAAGCGATGTTCCGGTAGTGCCGCTCGTATGGTCGTGAAACATCCATCGGGTTGAGCTATCGTCAGCGACAAAACTTCGGGGATCTTTCCTAAGATCTTCTTTTTCCAAAACGGGCCAGTTATTGAGATCTTCCCAACTTGTGTGATCACCGAGTCTCCGCCTCTCTTGCCATTGGTTTCGGTAAAACGGCACCCGGGTCGCCGCTCGTTCCAACACGTATGCGAGTTGCTTGCTCCGCCACACCCCCCATTCCTGCTCGGTCCACGTGTCCCGCTCCAGTACTTTCTCAACCAATCCGTCTGTGCCCTTGTTGTACCGCCACCAATTTAAATAGTACCCGCGCAAACTTGCTGCCCCGGATCGCAAAGGGTCAGGTAATGCATGATAGGTCGAAAGTGCAAAATTCATCAAAATAGTTAGCGGATGGTGTATCGGTATTAGAGTCAGGTCTCTCAACGCCGCGACCAGCTATTCCCGGTTCTGAACCATATTTTAAGGAACTATCGAATAGTTTTGATGTACTCCATTATTGTTAAAATGCCAATTGTTGCTGCGGAATTCCGTATCAGTCAAGATGTCGTTTGTACTGAATCAGTGGATGCATTCGTGTGTTAAATTCTCATTGATGTCGTTAGTTCAGCGAAAACTTTGTCCCAGCATTTCCGAACTGACATCCAGGCTGACCGCTCCGCAAGCAGCCTTCCGTTCTTGGATAATTTTCCTGCCAATTCGTTATCTTCAAGCAATCTAAGGACCTTACGTGACATTTCGGCATCATCATCATCAGGCACAAGCAATCCCGTTTCACCGTCTGCAATGAGATCACTAATACCGCCTACATCGGTTGACACCACAGGAATACCAACCGCGCAAGCTTCTACTACCGTAACCGGCATGTTGTCTATTTTGTTAGTGTTTAGATAAATATCGGCAGACATAAATGCTCGCATCTTTTCTTCGGCCTTAAGAAATCCGGGAAACTCCACTGATGACCCCAATCCCATGTCCCGTGCGGCCCGTTTTATTTCGCATTCGAGTCCCTTATCCGCCCCGGCCATGACAAGCGTGGCTTCTGGATATTTCTCGCGTATCTTCGCCAGTACCTGGAGCGCCATTATAGGATTGTAGATCTCATGGAATGCCCGCATCCACAACATTCTCGGCCGTAAGCTCGTGCGAAGTCGAAAAGGATAGGATGGCAGATCGATGATATTCGGAATAACTCGAGCGGTAAGCCCGTGAAGCGACATTTCCCTTGCCAGATAAGGCGAGGGCGCCACCAATACATCGAATCTCCGAAACACGCGGTTGGACCAAACGGGAAATTTCTTGGAAAAATTTGGCAAGTTACCTCCATGAAGAACGCCGACGGCGACGAATGAAAATCGCTTGCCAAGAAAACTAATTATGTCTGCCACTATGAAACTTGGACCGCTGTATACTTCGACGAGTAATACATCGATATCATTACGTTGCTTCAAAAGCGTTCGGATCATGTCAACCAATCTAGCCAAACGATTGATCCGGGAGGAGGAACTGTATACGCGATATCCACTGAGCGCGAATAGGTCGGCGGCAATTTGTCCCTGGCTAGTGACATATCCCGGGTTGCGGCCCAGCATATTTCCGATAAAACATAATCGAGGTCTGAATGTCATTAAACAGTCCCTACGGGAATCTCGGAATCCTCTTTTTTTATATATGACCGAGATAATTTACGACCACTACGCACTCGGCGACTCTTCGACAAAATCGTTCGGCCGCCAATGGAGATAAAGGTCAGTCCCAACAATACCGATGGGGCAGCCAGCCTCATCCCGGTATTTAGCATATAGAGGACACTCCACACGGCGACACCCGCGATGAGCGAACGGCCAAGTACGGATCGCTGATTCTTTATATTGACGAACACAGCGGTCGACAAGCAAATTAAGGCCAGGACACCCAACGAACCATGTTCGGCAATGAGCCTTGAAAACTCGGTGTGGGACGCGGCGCCGAAACCGAGAAACTGCTTTCGGTAATTCCTTGATACGCCGACCCCAATTCCAAGGATAGGATTTTCTACAAATATTTGGGTATCCGACTGCATGATCTCGAATCGATTGGTTGTACCCGTATCTTCAAATCTCTCCTGGAGTTTGCCGCCAGTGAAATCATTCAATAACGGAAATACAAACCAAATAAAGAACACGGCCAGGGCGGCTAACGGGATCACTCGTTTTGCAGCGTCCGAGAAATTCCGAACTTGGAACAAGATCAATACGAGTAGAGCGCCAACTGCATTATAGATACCGCCGCGCGAAAACGTCATAACTCCCTGAGCCGCAAACAAGAGTGCCGCCGCTCCTAGAAGAAATTTCATTTTTGCGGAGTTTTTGAACAGCACCAAACTGCCTAGTGCAAACAACACGCCCAATCCTAGGATAGAGGAGACCTGGTTTGGGCCGAATCCACCACTGGTTGAAAAATTAGACTCGGTGTTAAATTGGATGTCGTCAAGCGTAACGGTAAAAAAGAGTGTAGACGTTGCCACGCTTACAATAGGTATTATGACCGCGAATGTGAACCGGCGGATCTGTGTGACGGTAAAGTTTGAGTGATAAAAAAACCAACATGATACTGCCAAAAGTAACGGTCCCGACATGTTGAAGCTCAAGCTTGCTCGGGCTTCTGACGGACTGAATACAGCAAGCGTTACAAAACAGGCCGGAACAAGAGCGACAAAGTACAACAGCGGGAGTACGGGCACCTTAATTCGCGGGATTCGAACCAATAGTGCCACGATTAATATAGCGGCCGTACCATATTTTCCAAATTCATAAAATACCGGTACACGCGCCATACGCCAAAGCACCTCGGCCCCTATCAGATAGCCCACGGCAATTGCGACCCGGTCGAGCCCATATCGCTTACGGACCGCCCAGTACATCCCAATCAAAAAGACCATGATCGGATGAATGATCGATACAAAGCCGGAGCTATATAGCATCACGCCCAACGGAACATGCACGAGAACAATAAGCAAAGTGAACCGAACCTCGCGCAATCCTCGGCGTTGTTTTAACACTTGACGGTGCCTTTCGGTCAACGCGGTTGGTCTTTCGAGCCGCTCAGATATTGCCATTCGCCCGATCTTCCCTCATTAATTTGGCATATATATTTGTTAGTCGGTTCCCCAGGTTTGTAAAGGAATGATAATCACGCACGAAACATCGTCCATTTTCGCCTAATTGCCGTCTTAATGGCGGATTCGATATTAATTCGGCCGCCGCGGCAACTAATCCGCTGACGTCTCGCGGTTCCACCAAACACCCACGTTCGTGATCTAGTATCTCCGGTACACCACCCACGGCGGTGGCAACGACCGGAATACCGCGGGCCATTGACTCAAGAATGACGTTGGGCGTTCCCTCGTGGTCAGAAGTCAACACCACAATATCAGCCTGCCTATATACCGTGTCAATATTTGATGCCATACCCGAAAAGTCAAATTGTTTCGCGGAAAAACCGCTTTCAGAAACAAGGTGCTCTAGTTTCCCTCTCAATGGCCCGTCCCCAGCAACCTCAAATGTCAACCGGCGATTGGGGAGGTCTCGGACTAGACGGGAGGCAAAACGCACAAATAATTCGGGGTTCTTTTGCGGAACAAGTCTGCCGACAAACACGATATGAGCGCTATCATGTACCGCCTTTTGAGCCCGAACATTTAGGTTTTCTGCCTCTACAACGTTCCCCAAGAAATGTGCTCTTTGTTGGCTGATGCCAAGCGTTTTTGCGCGGCTTAGTGCCAATTTAGAATTTGCCATTAGGTGGCCGGGCAGCCTTAACTGCAACACTCCGAATATACCGTTCGCAGCCAACTCACTTGTTAGATCGTTCCTTACTGCACCCAAGGAAGGGATTCCCAATAGGCGACCGGTCGCCCCGGCGTAAATATTCGTGTAGAAATGTGAGCTCTGCAAAATGTCCACTGGTCGTTTTCGTATGTTGTTAATTATCTTCAACATTCTAACGATCCTACTCTTTGAGTCTCCCAGCCACTCAACTTCGATCCCAATTTCTTCTATCGTCGCTTCGTATGGTTCACCTCGGGTTAGGCACAAGACCCTTGTCTCTATGCCGGTGTCACGAAGAGCCCGCAGCATATAAAGGAGTTGACGTTCTGCACCACCTCGTCCGAGCGTACCGGTAATAAAGCATACCTTCATATACGATCAATACAGCGTGGTATTCAAGTTCCACGGCCGTTCAGAGTTTGCACCCCCCACGACCGGCAAAGCTCCTCTCCGATGAATTCGCTCCAATTCTCAAGTGTATATCCGGCCGCCGTCTCGATCGCCTTCGAGGACATTCGCTGATACAATTCTCTGTCCGACGCGATCGCAATGACAGCTTCTACCAAGTCTTTCGATGATGCTCTATCCAAGATAACTCCGCAACCCGAACCGATCAGGTGGGGAAGCACTGATACCTTGGTTGTTATCACGGGCATACCGCTCGCTAATGCCTCAATAACCGATTTCGGAAACCCCTCTGATTCGGTCGGATAACAGAATAAATCTGCTTTTTTCAATATTGAAAAGACCTTGGCCTGTTCAACCTTGCCGTGAAATGTGATTCGGCTATCCGACCCTAAACCGCGAGCCTGTTCTTCGAGTTTCGCAAGCTCGTTTCCACCGCCAACAACATCAAGTGAAACACCAGGAAAGTCAACCTGCAAATAAGAGAGGGCATCAATTAAAATATTGGTTCCCTTGCCTTTCTCCTGACGGCAGACTGTTATAAGCCGCAGTCCACCATCGGTCGGCAATATTCGGGCGCAGCTTTTCGCGATTTGGTCTGCCGTTAGCGACGTTGAAAATATCCACTTAATATTCGGGTTCTTTTCGGACGGCGACTCGATGCCGCCACCTGTGGCCAACATTACGTTTCGGCCGCCGGCAAACCGTTCCATAGACCACTTCCAAAATTGTTCAGCGGCGGTCCTCTGGACCATCCAGTTACCGCAGTGCCTCACAAAAAGGGGCTTTTTGAAAAGCATTGCCAAGATCATACCAATCGTACCTATGTCTCCCGGGATCGGAGTGTGCACTGCGTCGGCACGGCGGACCTCACGAAATATGGTCGATCCGTTCCGTATCACCCACAGGACCAAGCTGAACTTGCGGCCAATACCCTCCCCCATTGGAACTGTAAGAGGTACTACGTTCAAATTATTTCCAACCAGCGGCGATTGGCCTGTGGGGTCACCAACTGACCGGCATGGTACTACAATGCTCGTGCGGGAAAAGAGCTTGGAAATTGCCTGCATCTGGAGGGGAAATCCACCATCAGTAACATAACCTGTCGGCGAACTCTCTGCCCGTTGGCATAATTTATGAGAAAAGACCGCCAGTTTCATCGCTCGATCCCTGAAAACATGATTTGGGAAATACCGTCAAGCCGTCCGCGAAGGTCGGAAACGTCATCCCATCTTCTACGGCGCAAGGCGGAAATTCCAATTCGAATGAACTCGAATGCCTGATATCTCCAAAAGCGAAGTTTCTGCGATAATCGCAACGGACCGGCGACCTCGTGAAAAACAAAATAGTAATTAACCACCGACTTGAATCCGATCTTCCGCCTATCGACGCGGCCGTTCGGCGAATGAAGCTCTTCGCAATGGGCAGCACCGCACTGAAGCAGCTTCCATATTTTACCGGCTCTGAGAGAGAAATGAGCATCTTCGAGTACGCCATAATCACGGAAGAAGGGGTGAAACCGAAGGCCCGAGTCAAACACTTCCCGCCGCCAGACAGCACATGCGGTGGTCATAAAGTCTACGGGCCGTGTACCGGTAAACGGGCTTTGTAAGTTGTTGTTTATCGGATAGCCGCTTGCATAGTCATATCGACCCGGTTCGTAAACCGAGAGTAGTCTTAATCGTTTGTACCATCGCCATCGCTGAGACTCCTCGAGCTGAAAGTGGCGATTCGTACGGTAACCGACAACACCGCCGACCTCCATTTTGTCATCGTCCGAAATTACACCCAGCAAAATTTCCATAAAGTTCGGTTCCAGCCGCACATCGTCGTCGATCAGCGCAATTAGCGATCCGCCGGCAGCCTCAATCCCAACGTTTCGTTGTATTGCTGTGCCGCCACTATGACGAATATAAGAGACGCGGAAAGGAAGTGAGCCGGCAATCTTGGCGACCTCCAATTCGGTGGCCGTTTCTTCTGCCGGAGCACCATCGACAATAATCACTTCATCCGGCAATACAGACTGATTCTTAAGGCTTTCGAATAAGCCTACTACCTCTTCGGGGCGTCGAAATGTCGGAGTAACCACCGAGATGTTTGGAACCTGACTCATTAGAACAACACGATCAATTAAGGCATTTAGCAAGACAAGTAAGAACGTCGGCAACACGGTCGGCCGACCTGCCGTCAAGTGTGCCTCCGAACATCCTGTCGATCAAAATCTTTCGATCAATTGATCCGGCGCCTGGATCAAGAATACATTCTTTAATCAAATTCCGAATTTCGGCCTCGCTCCAGGCCACGCGGACCGCTCCGCTGTCGACCACTGGTTTATAGTGATCAAATTCGTAGTAGTCGGCGTAAGATAGCTCGGAGCCTTTGATTCCCGGAGGGTTGTAGCCGATATTAATGACCGGCTTGTCAAACATGCAAAGCTCCAACGATACGGTCGACGCTACGTTAATGCCAACTGCACAATGCCGGAGGGTATTTACAAGCGCGAAAGAATCTTCATATTTAGGTGTAAGCCATTCCGGCTCCCACTCAACATCGGGGAAAAATATATCCGGGCGACGATCTTTCATTTCATCGAATCTGCCGCTCCGGTCCTTCGCGTAAACCCTCACGAGCAGTTGCGGCCGCTCGGAGACAGGGAATTCGTTCAGAATATCCGCGATCCCCTCGACTATTGCCGGCTCACCAGGCATATGGTTTGGCATCCCGGTCGCGTAAAATACGATGGGCCTGTCGGGGTCGGCACCAACACTTACGCAAAACTCTTCGCGGCTCAGATAAAACTCTGGTCTAAAGTGAAAATCGAACTGGGGCGTTCCAGTGACAAAAACATTTTCCGGCTTGATCCAGTTGTACATTTCCAATAATTGCTCTTTCAGCTCGTTATTCCACACGAGAAAGTAGTCGTACGGCAAGATTATCCGGCCCTGCGAGGTCAAGTTGTCCCAACTGAAGATAAAGGTTGCAGTTGGTATCCCCAACCATTGAGCCGCTTGAACAGCCTGGGTTGCATTTCGGCTGTGAATATGCGAACCATTGAAAACCAACGTAGGCTCCAATTTCTCAAATAATTCAATATATTCTATTGAATTGCTAAGTATCCGGCTGCTCAGCCTTTCGGCCCTGGATAATAGACTTAAACCACCTGGGCTTGCGAATATCCTGCCAATGGTCTTTTTGCAAATCCGCTTGAACCGCTGAACGGTCGATCTGGCTTCGTGATCGCGAATCTGCCATCGCCTCTTTGCGGCGGCAGACCAAAGCCACCGTCCATGGGCAATATCGATCAACTCTCGCTGAAATCGAACAAACCAACTGTCCCGACTTTCCGTTAACGGAAAGATTCGTTCAAAACGCTCCTTGAGGATCAGATCTGTTTCTCGATCTGTTACCGCCGACAGGACTGAAAGGCTGCTTAAGTTAGCTATTTGATCCAATGAACCTGAATGAACGAAATTCCGAACTGTTTCGCCGCGGGGAACGATTGCGACGATTGACCCGAAGTTGTTATTGAACCGGCTATTTTCCGAGAGACTCTTATTGATCCGACATTCCTTTATTTGACGACTAGTTTCGAATTGGATCATTTTGCAAAATAAAAAAAATTAAAGTACGTCCAAATTACAACCACTAGCGAAGCTTTCGGTGAATTGCTAATTTCATCAGAGCCGTCGCGGTCGGATAAGAGTAATAAGCGTCTTCTGCATCTAGCCTCTGGATCGGTTGGTGTTCATTAACACGTAACTTTTGCAGAAAAATCTCTACCTGCGGCAAACTGTCAAGTACTGCTTTATGCCCGATATAACTATGCCAATCGTTTTGCACATCAATTGCTTCTGCTTTTCCTTGAACATAGATCTCGCCGGCATCGAGTTTAGAGTTCATTTTCAAAAAGGTATATCCCAGATTTTCGTGATCTTCGTTGACCAGCGCCCAAAACGGAGAATAAACCCCTCGATAGTTTGGCGTGATGCCTTCGTGCCAAAGAAAAGTCCCTAACCGCGGAGCGTTTATCACTTCGTCCTGCAGATAAACGTCAATGCACATCGCAAACATCGCATCAAGATTGCATTCGCTTACAATTCCGGAAAGCTCGTTCACGCATTCGGGCCTAACTTGCCTGATATCCGACAACTCTTTCCTTGGGGCGAAACTTAATGAGTCGACCACTGTTTTTACTTTGGCAAGGTCTCGTTCTCCAATGAAGGTTCTGTAGAGAATGTAGTAGAGAATCTCGTTTGCCGCACGGGTTAGGCCCAATCGCTTTGACCGCTTAATGAACCGGCGAAATGCTCTTTTAGAACGGCCCCCGTCATTATTGAATGACCAAGACAATCTATTTGTCCAAATTATGAGGGAAAGATCAGTGTGTTGGCTCAACCATTCGCAGATCTTTCGGTCGAAAAAGTTTTCGTTTCCTATAAAGGCAGTTTTCAGCATTTCTGAATATTTACCATTGTACAGCGCTCAGAACTTTTTATCGCGAGTTTCCAGACCTCGAAGCTTTCAACCTATGCGTTTAAGGTCACTGCGCTCAAACTGGGGATTCAATTTCTCCACTCGTTCAGTATTTCCGACAAAATATGTTCCAGGCGAGAAGTGCATAAATCAAAGATCTTCATTTCGACACCTAGGTGCTTTCGCGTGGTGTCTACTCACGTAATGAAATTTCTTTGGCTTATGCTTAAAATGGGCTTAAATCGCACGAGATCCTTTTTTTCTATTTTGCAAAGTACCGCTCATTACCGCACTATGAAGAGCTGAAGCTCCCGAAATAACGGCCTTATGCCCACGATATGTCGCCGAAATGTCGGGAAGGTAAAACTGTTCGACCATACGCAATACATCGTGAATCGGCAAAACGAAAAATAATTCAAGGTATTTAGGTTCGGTAGTCTCAAGAAAACGTGAGTTCCACGCCCCCATGCCCATCGCCAAATGGTCATAACGCTTGCTAACCTCATTTTGTGATCGGTAACATTCCAGTAGGCTGCGCTTTTCATTCGCCACCGAAGTGATGTCAACATATCCGTTTGGAAACAACGTATTGTGTACTTGATAACCCCAAACCTCAAAATCGGGCAGACCATGACGTTTGTTCGCCAACCATAGCAGATGATTTACGAGGCGATGTTTAGCAGGGGAATCCAAGATCCACGGTGCCAAAACAACCTGTGGCCTCAGGCGATGGATAATTTCCGAGAGTTGATCAACATCCTCAATAGTTGGTTTCGGATCCGAGTTGGAGATCCCAAGTTGGTGCATCCTCGCCCCTAAGCGAGTGCAAACGTCAAATGCCTCTTCTTGCCGAATACGCGATGTGTCCATCGGCGACGTCCCTTTTTGATGGTGATTTGGTGTCCCATCAGTAAGAAACACAATGTCAATCTTTGCCCCGGACTTTGATGCTAACAGTAGAGTGCCTCCGGCTCCGATAGTTTCATCGTCTTGATGCGGAGCAATAACAAGTAGAGACTCTAACTTTTCAAACGGCAGCGGTTGGGGGTGCAGTTCCTGAACAAAAAACTCCGTTTCGATCAATCGGAGGGCCAGATCAACGTCGGAAACCGAATCCCATTTTCTAACAAGGAATCGATAGGGTCCATGAGCTGCACGCTGGGCGTGAATTTCGCGCATCAGAATCCGCATTTTGTTAAACAATGCTTTCAAAGAAATCCCCAAACTCCAGATCTTAACTTTCAATCTTCGAGCGACACATCGTATTTCCCAGAAGAACCTTCGGACCGTGTTTGTGTTCTCATGCAGAACTGGGCGAAATCTAATATTGCGTTTGCCATCCGGTCTCCGCATTTTCCGTCCAAATGCCCGCAAACATATTCGGCGATCCAACGTCGCTCAGACTTGTGCAATTCAGGGTGCTTCAAATACGTTTTCACGGCCTCGATCATTTCTTCGTAGTTGTTCACCAACCAGACCCCGCCCGACTCGGCAATTGGCTTAAAATGCGTCCACTTATGATTGATATCTTTGATCAACTCCTGATTTGGCTGTCCTGGTTCCGGATCAAAGTCTAGATTGACTACTGGTCGGTCAAATATTGCCGCATCGATAGCAACGGTCGAAGAGAGATTAACAACAACATCAGCGTGGCGGAACGTATTTACCCAGTCTCGCACTTCACTCGTTGTTTGGACCTGATCCACAAGCGGCTTTCCATTGCCGCCGCAGCGTTGAAGTCTGACATTTGCCGCAAGTTCCTCAAAAACCTTAAGTTCGGTTCCGTCGAAAAACATTGGATGGGGTCGAACCAGGATCTGCATATCGTCTACGCTGCTTTCAGCAATACGGCGGATAAACTCAACGGCCCCGTGCAATTCCTTGAGGAAATTCGGCGATCCCAAAGCATAAACAACTATGGGCTTGTCCGGCTGAAGACCTTGAGAACGACAAAACTCCTCTCTGCTCTGCTCGAATCGCTCCTGGAAAAACACATCAAACTGTGTCGCGCCGACGACATAACACGGAACGTCGGTTGTGTGTGGGTAGAAGAAATGCAGGTCCTTTCGCATTTGTTCGGACCAGACTACATAACCGTCATACTGAAAGACCATCCGATTCTTGGTCGAGAGGTTATCCCACGACGTAATAATCGCGAGTGTCTTTATACCTATACTCTTGGCCTCGGCGACGACCGCGGGTTCAGGATAGCTAAACGGATCGGTCGTGATGACCACATCTGGTTCCAGTTCCACAAGACGGGCTTTTGCTTCGGGGCTTCGGCCCTTTCTGAGAAGTAACTTCTCAAGTGACTTTTCAAGCTTTGGAGCCAGTTGTAAACCGGCTGCGAGTTTTGCTGGTCCGACGAGCAATTTGACCAACGGTCGATGTTTTTTTAGCCGCACGTGAGTCAGCATACTAAGCCTGCTTGGCGGCCGTTTTGAGAAATCCCATGCAAATTCATTAAATCGTCGCAAAATATTATAGCGATCACGAAACGGACGTATCTTTGGAAAATCTTCGACGGTGCCCGGAACTTCGTTCCAAGTTTGACGTTTGGTAATGTCGCTAAGGCCAGTCACCCAAAGCGTAGTGTCGCTCTCCAAAGCAAGTCGTTCTAGCCATGATGAGTAAAGCAGCATCCGGTCGGTCAAAAGTTGACAGGTCAATAGAAGCGGTCGATACGGCTGTCCGTTCGATCGTGTTTTCCGCGAAGGATCGACATTACTTATTTCGGCGGGATCTTTCGGCGGATCCCTTCTGTCATTTAATTCAGCTAACATTGGTGTTTTTCGTCAACTTAGTTTGCACCTGCCAATTTTTCTCTTGTCCGATGGTAAAAAGTTCTGCTCTTGCCCCGAACCCGGCGGGCCTGGCGCCTGAGGCCCAACCATCCTTTAAGTACAACAAGATCCCAAATTGCAAAAGCGAAAGGGTTCAGAACGACAGTCACCGGCGGCTGTGCCGTCTGCAGTTCTGGCCGAAATTTTCGTTTGAATTGGTAGACCTTATTGGTAATGCCGTCACCCGGACCGCCGAGATTGTAGTATTTGCAACCTGAACGGTACTGGTCTCGCATCGCGGTCCAGTGTAATAGGGCGGATGGACTGGGATTCTTTCCCAATAGTTCAAGATCTAACGCACCAAGCATAAATTCTACTGTTGATCCGTAACGAAGCAGGTGGATCGCACTAACGCATACACCGTCCAAGCTAGCTGTGTAAAGCACCGAACAACCATGCGCTCGTCCAGCCTCGATCACATCGAGCCAGGCGTCGAGCGATCGGTCCGAAAGATCAAATCCCTTTTTTTTTGCAAGCCGCTCAAACATCGGCCACATTTCTCGGTATTCGTCGGGAGAATCGGAACGGCAAATGACAAAACCAGCTTTTTCTCCAGCTCGAATGTTTCGTCTCGCGACGGACTGGAAATGTCTGAGCATTGAGGCATCCGTGTCGGCTTGCTCGACGATCAATGCCTTTGGCGGATCACGATAGAAAGGAAATGATTCTCGGTGTAGGACATTCTCAAAATTTGATAATTGTTCGAAAACGGCTTTACTTTGATGTGAAATTCGAAGAAAAGCGTAGCCCATATCCTTTGCCAAATCAAGCAACTCCCGCATGGCGTAGTCACTCAGAAGCTCATCGCCAACCGCGACTGGGCCGCGAAATATCAATCCAAATTTCACACCGGCAACACTGCCTTCGAGAATACAAACATAAGCCGCCACGCCGGAATCGGTATTAAATGAATAAAAACGCGGTATGAAAATCCCTTCCCGTTTGTGGGACGCACACCAATAAGGATATTGTCGATAATGAGCCTGGGTCGGATTCAATCGTTCATTCCAGGCAGGCAAATCTGCCCAAGCGATATTAGTCCATCCGGTTGCAACTATCGTACGGTTGTTCATAGATACCGGCTGATTTGTGCGAACTTTGTTCGTGTCAAAAAACACCGAAGAGTAGTGTGCTAACGCAATTAGAGGTTAATTTATTCCAATTCAGCCAATTGACGTTTTGGTTCATGGTAATACGCCACTATCGGTCTGCGACCCTTCGGATTGAAGTCCAAGACTCGCCGGAAAAAACCATCCTTACAAATAATCTCCTCTTCGTCTGTGGATCCGGCAGCGTTATATATTATCCAGCTATTTCGAGGATTTGTTCTCAGCGAGGAATGAATATGAGTAAATGCCTGACTAAAGATCTCAAACGAAAAGGGGTTGTAAAAATAGAAATAGTTGTAAGCATCGTACTCGTCGAAATCGGAAGCTGAAGAAACAAAAACCTCTGACCGCTTTGTCAAAAACGCTCTTGATAGGTTTCGCCGAGCTATTTGTGCCAAATCCGGCGAAATTTCTATCCCGCCAATTCTCTTGAAAGGGTAGCCGGACATTGCTAACATGGCTCTCCCTTTGCCCGATCCAACGTCAATGATTGCACTATTCGGCAGAATCGGTAATCCATTCAGAATTTGACAAACATCGGAACCCGAGGCCCGATGACCAATACTTTGCTGCGGATCTAGTCCCAACTCCTGCACTGTAACGAACGAAAAGTCAAAATAATTCGTGTGTAGAAAATCGTCAAGTCTAATCAAAACTTCGCGCCACCCTCTTTTGGTAAGAATGGCGACCCCTCTCGACAATTTTGAAAAAAACATGTTTCTCAGCAGGTCCTTGAGTCAGTCGCAAAAATCAACAATTAAAAACCGCACAAT
Organism: uncultured Chloracidobacterium sp.; assembly: GCA_964625555.1. Taxonomy (GTDB): domain Bacteria; phylum Acidobacteriota; class Blastocatellia; order Pyrinomonadales; family Pyrinomonadaceae; genus OLB17. The sequence goes on along the minus strand of CAZVDM010000023.1, from coordinate 4,948 downwards.
TTTCCTTTCGGAAAAAGCGTTTACGCGATCAAGTCTGATCGAGAACTTTCAACTTTGGCCTGCTGGGCCCATGGCCGTTCTTAGTTATTGATTCCTCGATCCTCCAATTCACATTTGGAGTGAGAAGCGTCTTCCCAGTTCTGTCAAACTCACCTGTCACCTCGAGCATCACGCGGTCCGATTGAACTCTAGCCTTTGTACCTATCGACGCCGACAAGAACTTAGAGTAAATCGAATATATACCGGGTGATAACCATAACGGCGGGAGTTCGGCGTCAAGCATGTATTCTCCGTCTAAAGACTTCAATCCGAGGTCACCGCTTGGAATCGAAAGATGCACTACCGTCTGACCCAACGAGTTCTCAATAATGAAGAACATTTGTGGGTTCTTGACGTCTTTCGACTTAATGTCGATCGAAATTACGTAGGATTCACAATTTGCAATACTTGGCGTCAGGCTGCCGTTTACCTTGAGATTTTCGAGAATTAATCGCTTAGGCCCGAAACCTCGATTATGGTCAATAGGTCGGTTGAACTGGTGGTAATTGCCAATACAATCGGCGATGTTGCCGTCGTAAACGATCATCCCCATATCGATCTGGATGCCACGCCTACAAAGTTCTTGAACGGCACCCATGTTGTGGCTAACAAACAAAATTGTGCGGCCGTCTCGCTTTCCCACTTCTTCCATTTTTCCGAGGCATTTCTTTTGGAACTCCGCATCGCCCACTGCGAGAACTTCGTCTACGATCAGGATCTCACTTTCCAGGTGAGCGGCAACGGCAAAGGCGAGGCGAACGGACATACCCGACGAATAGCGCTTAACGGGTGTATCGATATAGCGTTCGACCCCACTGAAATCGACGATCTCATCGAGCTTGCGGTCGATCTCCCGTTTTCGCATCCCGAGGATCGAACCGTTAAGATAGATGTTTTCGCGGCCTGTTAACTCGGGATGAAAACCGGTGCCAACTTCCAGAAGGCTGGCGACACGTCCTTTGATCTTGATACTACCGGTTGTCGGCGACGTGACACGCGATAGCAGTTTGAGCAGCGTACTTTTGCCCGCTCCATTGCGGCCGATTATACCCACGGTGTCGCCTTGTTCGATCTCGAGATCTAGATCCCTGAGGCTCCAGACCACATCGGTTTCACCCTTGGTTGCTCGATCGTTCACCTGGCCAAGCTTGAGAAACGGATCTTCCTTTCCCAAGATCTTTGAGACCCACCAGCGTTCGAGATCCCGGCTAATAGTGCCGGAGCCGATTTGGCCTATTTGATATGCCTTTGAAAGGTTTTCTACCTTTAGAGCAGTGCTCATACTGTATCTACGAAGTTCTTCTCAGTCTTATTAAAAATGACGATGCCGAGGATCAATATCAAAATTGTCACAAGCGAGCTGTAACCGAGACCTGTTACGTCAAACTCACCTTTTCCTAGAAAAGCGTAGCGAAATGCCTCGATGATACCTGTCATTGGGTTCATCTCGATCATCCATCTGTACTTTTCAGGGGCAGCGCTAAGCGGATAGATGACGGTTGTCATGTACATCAGAAGCTGCACGCCGAACCCGACGAGAAAACTAAGATCCCTATATCTCGTCGTCATCGCGGTGATGATCAACCCAAGACCCAACCCAAGTAGGGCCATTAGCACGATCAGGACCGGAAATAATAGGATTGAGGGGGTCACCTGAAATTCTGCACCTACCGCCCAGAAATAACCCATCATTCCTATAAAAAGAATCATCTGGACGCCGAATCGGACCAGATTACTTGTGACGATGCTGAGCGGCATGATCAGCCGTGGAAAATAGACCTTGCCGAATATATTCGCGTTGTCCTTGAACACAGTACTCGTTTTTGTGATGCAGTCGGCAAAATAGTTCCATGCGGTGATGCCCGCGAGATAAAACAACGGCTGTGGCAGTCCGTCGGTGCTCAGACCGGCTAGATTGCCGAATACAAATGTGAAGATGATCGTCGTAAATAGCGGCTGGATAAAAAACCAGAGCGGCCCGAGGATGGTTTGCTTATAGAAGCTGACAAAGTCCCGCTTGACGAACATCAGCAAAAGGTCGCGATAATGCCAGACCTCTTGAAAATTAAGGTCAAACAATGAAGTCTTTCCTTCAATGACGAGATCCCATTTTTCTTCGTTAATTGCTTGCATTAGATCTTGACTGCGGTAGCTTTCACTGCGTTAGGATGAGGTTCGAGCATGAGTCCAATGCTTATCCATTGCCATAAATAAAAGCTGTTGTCTGAACCTCCGTCAAAAAAATCATCGATCTCTCGGTGTACCGTAGTGCGGTCAAAATAGCCGGCGTACGGTCCGGCAAGTCCTGCCTCGATCCGGCTTGTTGCCCATTCCTTGAGCGGTCCGCGCAGCCATTCACGCTGCGGCGTTTGCATCGGTCTTTTCGGGGCCGCGGACAAATTCGACGGGACAAAACCGGCCACAATATCCCGGAGCATTTTCTTGCCCGTCCCGTTTGCTATCTTCCGCCCGGGCGGCTGCCGGAATGCAAGTTCGAATAAACGGTGGTCGAGGAACGGCTCGCGCAGTTCGCGAGAGGCACGCATCGAGATACGGTCATTGAAACGCATGGCTCTTGGGATCTTGGTGCGGACGGCATCGCGATACTGTGTGTTTCTGAGCCTGTCTGGAAATACTGAGGGAAACTGCAACGGTTCGGCCAACGCCCGAAACTCGAGCATAAGGCAATCGGGTCGTACTGGACTTTCCGTTGTGCCCTGGATGATGCCCGGATGGTGCCCGTTTGTGGACATCCGATAATAGTCATATCCCGCCCATTGTTCGTCCATACCATTGCCGTCGAGCAGAACGGTCACTCCATGCTCTTTCGCCGCGTCGAAGAGTTTGGCATAGGCCAGCGTCGGCAATCCGCCGAACGGTTCGTCTTGATAATACTGAACACTTTCCGCAAGATCGGGCACCTCGGTAGGCCTGAGATTGGCCGCGACCAGTTGATGGTTCGTTTTTGCTAGCATCTGCTCGACCCACGGCAGCTCGTCGTATTGCGGGTCACCAGTTACAAACGTAAATGCCTTAACGTCGCTGTCCACTCCCTGAACCTCGTGGACCAGCCCCAGAAGTGTTGACGAATCGAGACCACCGCTCAGGTTTATCCCGACCGCGACGTCGGAACGAAAGCGGAGTTCGACGCTATTCTTCATGAGGCCGAAATACTCTTCTCGTACTTCTGCTTCCGGCCGTTGATCGTATTCGTCTCCGATCCTCTCAGAGATATCGTACCATCGCTTGATCGACATTTGACCGCCCTTCCAAGTAAGAAAATGTCCCGCGGGCAGCGAATAGACATCCCGCCAAAAGGTCTCTTCCGAATGATCGTACAAACCGTATGTCAGATAGGCCGCCCACGTTTTTTCGTTCGGCTCACGCCTCACGCCCGAGGCATGAAGTGCTTTGATCTCGCTGGCGATCAGCAGAGTGCCATCCGGCCGACGGTGGTAATACATAGGTTTGACGCCAAACCGGTCGCGAGCAGCAAATGCCGACTTTTTTTCGGCATCCCAGATTATGAATGCGAACATGCCGATCAAGCGGTCGAGGCAAGCTGTTCCCCACTTTTGATATGCGGCAAGCAATACTTCGGTATCGGTTCCCGTCTGAAATGTGAACTCACATTCGAGTTCGCGCCGAATCTCCAAATAATTGTAGATCTCGCCGTTGAGCACCAGAAAATGTCGACCGTCGTGACTCCGCATCGGCTGTTTTCCTGCCTCGGAAAGGTCAAGTATGCTCAGGCGGTTGTGACCGAGACCAGCCTGCATATTGACGTCAAGGTAGATGCCCTCGCCATCAGGCCCGCGGTGTCGCTGAACCTCGACCATTGCTGCCAGATCAGCTGGCCGCCAATTATTACCGAATATTCCAGCTATTCCGCACATTCGTTAATAAAAACTTTCCTTTATTACAAGAGACATGACCAATCTTATTGTTTAGTCGCAGAGGCGATAAGGTGATGGGTACCCTCAGCCTTTTCTTCAATACCTTTCGCAGATGATTGTACGGAATTCACAAGATTTCCAAACGCGCTTAATGCAGTTTGGAAAGGTTTACGCACCGACCATGATTTCAACCCGATTCGCCTATAATAACCGCCCGCAATCGCATATTCCACCTTAACGACATCGAAATGGCGCCTGAGTAGCGATTCCAACTGAACCTTCTTATAGTGCCGTTTATGGTCTGGGTTATGATTTTCCACATAGTCGCCATTGGGAGTCGTCATAATAAAACGCCCTCCGGGTTTTAAGACACGGCTGATCTCGCTGACAAATTTTTCATCTTCTTCAACGTGTTCCAAAACTTCGACAGATACGACAATGTCAAAGGAGGCAGCCGGAAGATCTGATTTTGTCATGTCACCGAATATCACCTCGGTGACGTTACTCCGGCTTTTTCTGATCCTTTCCGAGATCGCGTTCGTAATACCAAGGTTTAAGTCGTTCTGTATCTCCGATTTACGCGGCAGATCGATGATCGTCACTCCGGCCGGAACGCCGATCGTATATGGAGATTTTCTACCGCCAACGTCTAAGATCAAGGGATTCATCGAGCCTTTTCTTACTTCCTCGAGAAGCTTTGCTCGAACTTGTCGGTAGATTGGCGGCAAGAATGGCTCAAAACCTTTTCTTGCAAACTCATATAGCTTAAGCCTCATAACAGTTTTCTAAAACCTCGGAGCATTTCATATAATCGTCGTGAACAATTTGGATTCTTCGAGCGGAAACACTTATGTTGCTTTAGGATCTCGGTAATATTTGGAGTTCCCCAATTTTCAGAAATTCATTTTCTACAAACAGACCATTTCGTAGTGTTCCGATCTCACCTTCCACCGCGACAGCCGCCGAGTAACCGAAGTCCATTGCCAACGTCATCAGCGACCAATTTCGATATC
>CAZVDM010000022.1:0-31311 GCA_964625555.1 uncultured Chloracidobacterium sp. | reverse complement strand
GAAGCCGGCCGCATCATGGCCGGTGTGACTTTTTCGTCGGATGGAAATTGGACATCCTTCCCGCCACATGAGCATCAGAATATGCTCGAGGAAGCCTACCTTTACATCGATATGCCCGCTCCACAATGGGGAATTCAGATGGTCTACACAAATCTCGACGAACCCGAACTAGTTCAGGTCGTCCACGAAGGCGATGTCGTGCTGATGCCGCAGGGTTATCACCCGAATGTCGCCGCTCCGGGCGGTTCGATAAATTTTTTGTGGATGATGGCCGCGAACCGTGAGGGCGATGATCGTCAATTCGGCGTCGTCAATGTACAGCCCGAATATGCTGCCGGCGGTTCAGGTCTCGAAGCATCGCAAAAATAACGTCGCATTCCTGAGTAATATAGACTCCGCCGCTACTTGATCGGATGTTCAAGCACCGATCGTGTATCGGTGCGCCTTAAATTACGGGATGCCGGCAAAATTAAGCACTGCGCGGCCTGTCAAACTTACAACGATGCAGCCGACGATCATCAATACGATCCCTGGCCAGAACATATCGCCGAATTTGACGCCGCCTTCGCCGAACGCCATCGCGTTTTGAGGCGTGGAGATGACAAACGGTATTCCGAATGAAGCCGACACAGCGATCAAGATCGCCGTCGACGGATATGGTACAAGTGCGGAAGCAAGCGGTATAAGCAAAACGGCAGTAGCGGTATTGCTCATAAGCGAGGCCAGAAGGGCGCTGGCAAGGCAAAGGACAAATAGTGAGACCCTAGGGTCGAGTTCGCCAAACGGGACATTGGCGGCGAGTGATTTGATCAATCCGGATTGTTCAAAAAGACGGCCGAGCGTGATGCCTCCGGCAATCAGCAAGAGTGTTGACCAATCAAGCTTAGCAAGGTCCTTTTTCTTGAGCATTCCGCTTAGAAATATAAATGCCGCAGCGCCGATAGCTACGACGGCCGAAGGTATCTTGTGCAGCGGTTCAGTTAGCCACAACAAAGCGGTTATGATCAGCACAATCAAGAATGCCATTTGCCCAGCCGGATCTGTGCCTTCACCGGCCTCCGAGAGAGCTGCCTTGAATTTGTGGTCGCGTTTTGTCCAAGAAGCAGAGATATCTCTTGTTCGCCACCAGAGCATCCCAAAACCGAGCAACAGCATTCCGATTGTAAGCGGCAAGGCAAACGCCATCCAATTTATAAACGACACATGAACCGTCGGGGCGAGAAATGCGATCGAGATCGCGTTCGGTCCGGTTCCGATCGGTGTGGCAATCCCGCCCAAATCCGCACCAAGAGCAACACCTATGAGAAGTGTACGGCGCATCAAGTGGTCATCGCCAAATTCATGAAGCACGGGCCGAAGACAGGCGAGTATCAATGCTGCTGCACCAATATTCGACAGCCACATCGACAGAAACGCTGTAAAAACGATCATTAAAAGAAGAAACAGGGAATAGGAACGGCCAGCCCGCCGAAATGCAAAACGCGCGAGCCTCTTATCCAAGCCGAACGCCTGAGTGGCAATGCCAAGCGTAAACCCGCCAAAGAACAGAGCCATCACCGGGTCGACTGCCCAAGACAATACATTGGAGATCGAGTATTTCGGGTCAAATGAGCCAAGCAAAATGGGGACGAAAGCCCAGAGTAGAAGGGTAGGCACGAACGGAGGTGCAGTTTCGCTGATCCAAAGGTAAAGGCACACCGCCGCTACGGCAGTAACGCGTGCATAGACCGGTGATTCGATGAATAAAAGAGGAAACGCGGACAAGAGGAAGATCGCGATGATCGTGATAGTCCAACGTTTCATAACGGGAGTGTATGCGCCCGAATATTAGATTGTAAAGACAGAATGGGCAGCAGGTGCCGGCACGGCGCGTCCGGTGAACCTGCTGCCCGTCAAACGGCTGTTAGGCCGCCTGAACCTTGACCTTGGCAACCTCATGTTCGGCAGATTTCTTAAGTCCTAATTTAAGAATGCCATCCTTGAGTTTCGCATCGACATTTTTGGCGTCGACCGCGGTCGGCAAGCTCAATTTTCGAAGGAATCGATCGCTCCTCCATTCGCTGTAGAAGGTGTTCTCGCCTTCCTCTTTCATTTCGTCCTTTGTCTCACCGCTCACGATCAGCATGTCATTGTCTATGCTGACCTCGATCTCTTCGGCTTTGAAGCCCGGCACGGCGATCATTACGTTCACCATGTCCTTTGTTTCGGTGATCTTAGCAGGTGCGGCACGTAGCATTTCTGATTCGGCCCGAAGCCAATCCTCAAGGTGCGTGCCGAGCTGAGCACCACGATCGACAAAGAAATCATATGCCTTAGCAGCAGTTTCCTTTGTGATCTCGGCAAATTTCTCGATCATCTTCTCGGCATCGACAAAAGCCGGTGAAGGGGCATTTGGCGGCTCCACCTTTGTTAATTTTGATTCCTCATTGCTCATATACTTACTCCTGAGTCTTGAAAACCATAATTCCGGGCTTCCCGATCAGGCGGATCTATATGAGGTGACTGCCTGTGCCGTCTTGCCGGCTCTCGCCGTCGAATGAATGGTCTCATACCTTTTTGCTACATGCGGATGTGAGACTGCCCCCGGAAGCACGCACATCATTCCCATGAATACAAAGCCGAATGCGACGAATCCGAAGACGACGGCCGTCAGCAAAGTGAATACGCCTGCCAGCCAAAGGACAGCAGCTACCACAAAATAGATTGCCCAAAGGAAGCTGTAGAATCTAGGTGACATATTAAAACCCTCGCAGATTTGATTTGATAAGTGAGCGTTCTCGTAGCGCCCACATCGACTTTCGCAATTCGTGTACCACTCAAAATGCCCGTGATCACTGGGGTATGAGTAATTCGGCGGCGTGAAAAATTTCACGTGTAAGCGCCTTTGCGTGGGTTTTTTCGCATAGCCAACGATTGCGGAGCGGAGATATGTATGAAGTTTCTGGGGCCTGTAGTTGACCCCGAAGTGGTACGGCGATTGCGATAATCGTAATTGACAGGATATGTCGGAAAATATTCAGCTGTTTTCGGAGGCAGTTATGACCAGTGAAATACAGAGATTTGAATGGAAGCTATTTTTTGATAAATTGAGCCGCGATGCTACCGATTGGGAAACTAGCGTTCAGGTGATAAATGATCGCGATGGTGCTCAAATGATGTCCGAGGGCCTGCCTTTCAACGGCGTGACATTCGACGACAAAGGTGTAAAGGCTGTGATCGAAGTATTGATCGGCAGCGGAACATCGAATCATCAGACCCACAACATCAGTGAGCCCGTTAGAGTAGCGTTCGAATCAACCGGCAAAGGCCCGTCGGGAACGCTCGATATTGAGGACGCATCGGGAACAAAGACGCTCGTTACGCTCATGCGCCCCATGCCCGTGTTGGCGGTTTACAATAGTTCAGAAATGGTGGCGTTTGCTTAATTTCCACGGGACCGAACTTCCGGACGCTCTGATTCTGAAGCTCGGTCTTTGATCAGATCAAAGGATGTCATATTATGTTAATTTTCCCGCCGGCGTTCGGCACGAACGGTTTACCTCCGGTTCGATCCAATGCCCGCCTGCCGCTCGTTGAAGTCGGCCTTATCTCGTAGATCACCTCAATATTCTCGCGAACCCATTCATCCATCCATCTGATGCTAACGGCCGGTGTAAGCGTCGGATTTACTTTAATTATCAGTTTCAACGCGCGCTCGCGCTCGGGGCCGTCTTCGATCTCTGTCGCGACACCGTCTACAATGACACTTTGCCAATGCCGGTTATCTACTACATCTTCGGCTTGCAAACATACTTTTGGATTCGCCTCAATATAATCTGCCTTTTTTCCCTCGGTCGTATAGAGATATATCCGCCCGTCGTCATACGCAAAGTTGACTGGAACGACATACGGGACATTGTCGCGACAGCAGGCCAGATGGCCGTATCTGAGCCTGCCAAGCATCGCCGTGATCTCCTTCTCAGACAGATCTTCGATTTCTATCATTGGATCATCCTCCGACTGGAATTCATCTAACATTATTACACGCAAAGGTTATGCCTGCGAGAATTTTAAGTATGTGATGTGAAGAAATCCACGTCCGCACGCGGCCAGATTGAATATCCGTTTACGCAAGGCAGCAAATATCTACACGGCGTGTATATCAACGAGTTCTAATGGGTGGTATGGCGATTGCGATATTCAACAATGTAAGCGGGTCAAGAACCCGTTAGGAGGAAAAGGAAATGAGAATACTCATCGCAACAGACGGATCCGAATATAGCAAAGCGGCAGTGGAAGAATGCTGTAGGATGGTCGTCGATCCGGCCAATACAGAGATATTGGTAGTTTCGGCCTACGAAGACGCCTATCCAATTACGGCCGAGCCATTCGCGCTCTCCGCGGATTATTATCAAAAGCTCGAGGAGGCGGTGAGAGAACAGGCAGGCAGTTTTGTTGACGAAGCGAAAGAAACTATAGGGAAGAATTTTCCTGACGCAGGATTAACGGTTTCGACCGAGGTATTACGAGGTGCGCCAGATCAACAGGTGGTTGAAAAAGCCAAAGAGTGGAATGCTGACCTGATAGTAGTCGGTTCGCATGGACGCGGTTTTTGGGGTCGCCTCCTAGGTTCGGTTTCGAACGGTGTGGTTCATCATGCACCCTGTTCGGTCCTGGTAGTCAGAAAGTAATCCGGGGATGAGATTGCGAACGAAATGGCCGGAGAATATTCATTTTTGGCCCGATCACTTGTTGTTTGGCTGCTCATTATCGCAGCCGAAACAATGAATGGAGCAATTCGGGAGATCTTCATTACTCCGGTAGTTGGCTTTCATGTTGCTAAACAGATCTCATTTGCATCGGCGATCGTTCTCATAACAGTGATCACGTTCTACGTAATTCGATGGATCGGTGCAACTGGATTGCAAAGGCTGGTCGTAGTGGGGTTGTTGTGGGCCGTCTTGACTTTCGCATTTGAAGTGATCTTGTCAATGGCTTTCGCGGGTTTGAATTTGGAGCAGATCATCGCGGATTTCAATCCATTTAGCGGCGGACTAATGTCGTACGGCCTGGCATACCTATTTGTCATTCCGGTCATCACTTTCAGAATTTTGGCTGAAGTCCATCCGACGACACGACCGAGATGAAGGATGCAGCTAATCTGTCGGTGACATTTCGTTGACAATAGATTTTAGAAGGGTTTCCGCGGAATAGGGTTTAGGCAAGAATTCATTAACGCCGAGACCCTTGAGTTCAGCGATCTTTTCTTCGCTGATCAGGCCGCTCATCGCGATGACCTTAATTTGAGGATCGAGTTTTCGGAGTGCGCGGATCAGTGCGTTGCCATCCATATAGGGCATCGCAAGATCGGTCAGCACTAGCTTGATATCGCCTTTGTGTTGGGAGTAAACCGCGAGGGCATCGGTGCCGTCGACCGCTGTGACAGCTCGAAATCCAAATCTGACCAGCGTTGCTTCGGTGGCATTTCGGATGTTCTCCTCGTCATCGACGATCAATATTAGCTCACCGGCGCCGTGTGGTAGTTCATTTTTCGCAGCTTTCTTCGCGGATTCCGTCTGCAATGCGGCGGACGGCAAATAGATCGAAAATCTCGTGCCCTTTTTCAATTCGCTGTAGACGTTTATGAATCCGCCGTGGCTCTTAACGATGGTCATTGTCGTTGCGAGTCCAAGTCCGGTTCCTTTTCCGATCTCCTTTGTCGTGAAAAAGGGATCAAAGATCCTCTTGACGACCTCAGGCGGCATTCCGGTGCCCGTGTCGCTGATGGTCACCATTATGTAGTTTCCGGGCTCGGCATCGATGTTCATTCTGGCGTAGTTCTCATCGATCTCGACATTGCCGGCATTTATCGAGAGCGTGCCTCCGGAGGGCATCGCGTCACGAGCGTTGATGCAGATGTTCATCAAGATCTGATGGATCTGCGTCGGGTCGGCAGCGATGATCCACAAGTCAGGATCAAGATCAAATTTTACGGTGATAGATTTTTGAATTGTCTCAGTCAGCACCGCGACTAGATCCTTGACGATATGCTTTATTTGAATAGGTATCCGTTCGCCGGTCATTCCGCGTGCGAAAGTGAGTACCTGCTTAACAAGATCAGCTCCGCGTTCCGAATTTTCCTTGATCATTGCCAGCCAGCGAGCAGTTTCGGGATCGGGAACGTTTAGGCGGAGCATATCGACGGCCATCATGATCGGTGAAAGAATGTTGTTAAGATCATGAGCAATACCGCCGGCAAGGGTACCGATCGACTCCATTCTCTGAGCGCGGAAAAGGTGCTCCTCGGTTCGTTTTTGTTCGGTGATGTCAGTATTGGTGACCAGATAGTAGTCTGGCGTGCCCTCTTCGTTCCTAACCAGTGTCCAACGGCTTTCGACAATTATCGATTCACCGGAGTGCGTTGTATGCCTTGACTCCGATTTCCATTCGTCTGATTTTTCGAGGCCGGACAACGCTTGTCTGACATGCTCGGTATTGCCGCCGCAAATGATGTCGCCGAGTTTGCGTCCGAATACTTCGTCCGCCCGACAGCCGTAAATGCGCTCGGCACCTTTGTTCCAGTAGAGTATCTGGCAGTTAAGATCACAAACGAGGATAGCGTCCTGCGCTTTGTCGAGCAGCGAAGCCTGTTGGCTGATCCTCTCCTCACCAAGCTTTCGTTGGGTGATCTCATATCGGACGGCTATATATTGAAATGGCTTCTTGTTCTCATCGAGGAACGGGACGATCGTCGTATCGACCCAGTAGATCGACTTGTCCTTCGCACGATTACAGATCTCGCCCCGCCAAACCTTTCCGTTCGCAATGGTGGTCCATATCTCGCGAATGAACTCTTTTGGGTGGTAACCGGAATTGATAATGCGGTGATCTTGGCCGATCAGTTCCTCGCGGCTGTATTTTGAGATCTGACAGAATTTGTCGTTGACGTAGGTGATCTTGCCGGTTTGGTCGGTTGTAGCGACGATCGCCGATTCGTCAAGCGCACGTTTCAGATCAGTGAGTTCTTTTAACGGTTCTTGAGTTGTTTGAGCATCAGCCACAGGATTATTCGTCGGTTGATTCGGGGTCGTAGCCCGCCTTTCTGAGCTTGTATCGGAGCTGATCTCGTGAAATATCGAGTAGCTTGGCGGCCTGCGTGAGGTTGCCGTTGGTCCGCTCTATCGCCTGTTTAGCAAGTTCGAATTCGACTGATTCGAGTGGAACGCCACCCGGCGGCAGTACGAACATTGCCGGGCCGGCGCCTGTCGGCCCCGACCCAACGCTAAGCATATCTGCCGGCAAATGGGTAGCGGTGACCATCTCTCCATCCTCGAGTATAGATGCCCGCTCTATCACATTCCTCAGTTCGCGGACATTGCCGCTCCACGAGTATTTAGAAAATATCTTTTCAACTTCAGGTGAAAGTCGCCGGAGCGGCTTTCCGCGACGTTTCAAGTTAGCCTTTTCAATGTAATGATTGGCCAGCAATATGACATCGCTTCCGCGGTCCCTAAGCGGCGGGATGTCCACTTGGATGACCGACAGACGAAAGTACAGATCGAGTCGGAAATTGCCGATTTCGCTTTCCTGCTTGAGGTTACGATTCGACGCGGCAATTATTCTTGCGTCAAGCTTAATGTCTTTCAGTCCGCCGACGCGGCGAAATGTGCTTTCTTCGAGGACACGGAGCAGCTTCGCCTGCAGCGATATTTCCATTTCACCGATCTCGTCGAGAAAAATCGTTCCGCCGTGGGCCTGTTCGAATAATCCTTCTTTCTTCTGCTTCGCGTCGGTAAAGGCACCTTTTTCGTAACCAAAAAGCTCAGATTCGATCAGATTGGCCGGCAGTGCGGCACAGTTTATGGCCAGATACGGGGCGTCGGCGCGTTCGGACGCGAAATGGATCGCGCGAGCGAATAGATCTTTTCCGGTTCCCGTTTCGCCGTTCAAAAGAATCGAACCGACATCTGATTCGGCTACTCGGCGGGCGAGATCGATCGCCTTTTTCATAGAATCTGATTCGCCGATGATCTCGGAAAAACTAAATCCTCGTTTTCTTTCTGCCCTTGCCTGTTTCACTTCGCGGCGAAGAATTCGCGTCTCTGACGCATTACGGAGAGTTACGCGAAGCTCCTCAAGCCGCACAGGCTTGCCGATAAAATCATGAGCACCGCCCCGAAGGGCGGCAACGGAGTTGCCGACATCGACATTACCGGTGATCATCACAGCGATCGTTTCAGGGCTCAACTCCTTTATTTCATTCAGGACATCGAGTCCGGATCCGTCGGGAAGGTCGATATCCAACAGGACGATATCGGGCTCCTCATCAGTAAAAACTTTCTTAGCGGTCTTTACCGTATCAGCCTCTACGATCTCATACTCCCATGTGCGCAGAGCCTCGCTTAGGGCCATTCGCACAAAGCGGTCGTCGTCAACAATTAATACTTTTCCTGTCGGATCTGCCATCTTTAGCTTCTAGTAAGTATTTGTATTTACAACAATATACTTATCACGGCAATCGAAAATCGCGAAGTGGAGGCGCGAAAAGATCCGCGGTTGCGGATCTTTTCGACTTGGATTCAGGTTATTTCGAACCCATCTTCGTAATGTCGTCCTTTAGTTTTGCCAATGAGGTATTCTTGGGATCGAGCCCCTCAAGCCTGGCAACGGTCGCGTTAGCCTTAGCTCTATCCCCTTTCTTAGTGAAAGCAACCGTCAGATTTTGAAGTGTCTGAACATGATTCGGGTCGATCTCCAGCGAACGGTTAAATTCCTCGATCGCACGATCATAATTCGGCTGCTTTCGAAACATGAAGGTCAGGCCGAGATCGGTGCGCACGTTGATATCATCGGCCTTCTTTGCAAGTGCCGCGGCGTACCATTTTTCCGCCTCCTCATATTTGTCAGAGTCGAAATTGGCATTTCCTAAATGAACGATCACTTCGCGCTCGTCCGGCCTAAGTTTGTTCGCAGCCGCCAGATACTTTATCGCTTCGTCTAATCGATCGATCTGGTAAAACATCTCGGCGGCTTTGATCTGAGCGTCAAAATCATCGGGCGATTGTTTTGCCCTCTCGATCGCAGCAGTCACTTCGGGCTGCATTGCACCCTGAGTTCCGCCGGGCATTGTCGTTCCAGGAGGGATTGACGGATGATCCGGCGGCATGTTGGAATTCGCTTTCATCGCGGTAGCAGCAGTAGACCCTGCCGCTCCGCCCTGATTGACCGAATTGGCGAACATGAACCCAATTATCAAGCCCGCCAATAGGCCCACCACCCCAAAAAGTACATTTTCCTTGTTCATAAAATTATGCGTATGAATGTAATCCGGGCAGTAAATAGCTCACGCCCAAATATGTAAAGATAACAAAAAGGAATGCTACGACTGCGAAATAAGCTGACTTTCGTCCACGCCATCCGTAGGCAATTCGCGAGTGTAGAAATCCGGCGTACGTCAGCCATGCGACAAGAGCTCCGACCTCTTTAGCATCCCATCCCCAATATCGTCCCCAAGATTCGTTTGCCCAAACGGCACCGGTCATAAGCAGCAAGGCGAGCCCAGCGAATGCGACACCGGCAAGCTTGTACATGAGGCCGTCCAGTGTATCCGCGGACGGAAGCATCGCACGGATCTTCTCGGTATTGATGCCGAACAGTACGATGAAGAATGTCCCGGTAAACGCCGTTATCAATGCTGCTAGCTCGACCGGATTGGCATTTAAGCTCAAGTGAAGCTGAGACCCATTCTCCATGATCCATTTGTTTGCAATTTCGTATAGCTGCTGAGGGGCGATCGCATTGATCTGAGCCTGAGGCATATCTTCTTGCTGCAGCATCCATGCTCCGAATTTTGCATATTGCGACGTGCTGATGTAGCTGACGATGTTCTGGAGACTCTTGATCTGATAAACAAGCATGGCAATGCCGGCTGCTTGAACGACAAATGCCGACCAAAGGAACCTCGTTCCCCATTTGCGGGCATTGTCATCATTCTTTGAAACCGAGATCAAATTGGCTACGATCGCCCCAATCAGTAGGGCCGCAGCCGCCACGATCAGCCAGCCCACATAAGGTATTTCGGCGCGAAGGCCAAGCGACATTCGCGAGGTACCGACAAAGGTCGATGCCGTGTAAGTGCCAAATGTCGCCGGCGAAAAGATGCTGAATTTGCTGATCGTGATGAAGACCGATAGAGCGAAAAAGCTGGTCCAAACCGCCATTTTCTCGACCTTGAGGCCGTCCTTCAGTAGGTAAAGTACTGCGACTGCAAAACAGACCAGGGCAATTCCATAACTAAGCGACGCTATTCCAACATGTATAGGCCGCCAATACGAATCAAGCACCGGCGGAAGGTCAATGATCTCGCTTCCGATAAATCGAGCTAGAACAAGTATGATCGCTGCCAGCGGCAAAGAAAGGGCGGCTACGATGCGAAAATGATTTCTTCGCATTACCAGAAGTGTTGTGATGCCGGCTCCAAACGCAAATGCAAGAGACAGGTCATACAGATTGGCGAATGGCACATATCTGAATAGCCAAGGCATATCCGCGGCACTTTGGCCTTGAGCGTTAAAGATCGCCAGCTCGCGGTCGTATGCCGCCACCCATCGCACCAGCCAACTTGAAAGGTTAAAGAAAACGCCAAGCGTTGCCGCCCACATTCCCAGTTTTTCTGCAAACCGGAACGGTGCGTACAAATTGGTCAAATGAAAAACGGCGGCGATAAGATACGATGCCAATGCCAGCATCATCAATGCGCCATCGGTAATGAAGCGTTCGCCCCCGATATTGATCCGTAACGCCACCAATGCCAGCGAACCGAATATGGCAAAAGCCGCCGGACCGTAGGACCAAAGTCCCGACATGCCGCTTGACGGATCACTCTTGGTGTCGGACATCATGACTGGTTGTTTTAATACTTCCTGATTCATATAGAATTCCCCTTTTGAAATTAAATACCGGGCCGTTTTGCGCCGCTTGCGGGGATACGGCCCGGATATAGGATTAAACTAACAACTATTTGACGAAAGCCCCAGGGACAGCGACATCTGTGCTGATGCCGAAGTTCACCACGCTCAAGCTGCCTGAACTGCTTAAACGCTGGTACCAAACGCCGTTTCTAAAAATGGCGGCATCCGTTTTGCCGTCTCCATCGTAATCCGCCGGAACAAGTACATCGGTGTTCAGTCCCCAATTAATGTAGGCCGTCTGAGAATTTGAACTTTGTTTGATGTACCAAACACCGCTTCTAAATACAGCGAGGTCCGTCTTCGAATCACCGTCATAATCAGACGGAACAAATTTGTCGGACGACAATCCCCAGTTTTCGTAACGGACCGCTCCGTTTGAACTCTGCGAGATATACCAGAGACCTGTCGACGGCCGAAACACCGCCGCGTCCATTTTGCCATCACCATCATAATCGCCGCGCATGGCTCGGTCTCCTCCGGCTCCCCATGGTAAGTATGTAACATTTCCGCTCGGATTATTGAGCGAACCGCGGTAATAGAAGTAGTTTTGGGGTCCGCCACCCGGGCCGCGATATACCGCCGGATCGGCTTTTCCGTCGCCATCCCAGTCTCCAACTATCGTCGGATCATCGCCGGTCTGGCCAAATCTCTCGATCCGCATGGTGTTGTTCGAACTCTGCAGAATGTAGAATCCCCCAACGGTTGCCGCATCTTCGCGCCAAACTGCGATGTCAGCTCTATCGTCACCGTCAAAATCGGCTGGAGTGAGCTTATCGGTCGCGATTCCCCATTGAGCAGCCGTAAATCCGGCAGTACTTCGATTGATGTACCAAAATCCGTTCGATCCCCGATACACGCTCGGATCGGCCCTGCCGTCAGCATCAAAATCCGAAAAGCCGTGATGTATGACGACCGCCGTCGCAGGTGATACGGCCTGAGTCAACGTATAGGTCTGATCACTTGTGTCGTCGCCTCCGTTATCGCCGTGTAGAACAGCGACGTAATGCGTGATCGTCCCGACGTTGGTCGCTGGAGCGGTCCAATTAAAGCTCCAGGTCGAGCCGCCGGTCTGTCCTGAAAAGGTGCCTGAGGATGTGTGTGTCGAATACTGCCTGGTTCCGCCGGAAACGGTGCCGGTCTTGGTTTGCGTAAATGATGTCGAATGTGAATAGGTACCCGCGGCGGTATTTGACGAAGTTAACGAGGTCATCTCAAAACCCCACGAGGCACGGGAAAGGTCTGATGTGGTTGCGTTGACCTGGATCGTATATGTTTGTCCGGGAACATAAGTCGCCGGAGCTACCAGACTAGATTGGCCCGTCTGAGTGGTTGCCGAGTGACAACTAGTACAGGTAGACTCGCCCGGAGCACCGGTCCTTCGCGAAGGAGCTCCCGGTATCTCCGCATGTGTCACTACACTAGCTGTATCGGCAAATATGAATGCAAATGCCATCAGCGCAGTAAATGATGTCAGTACAACTAATTTTAAATTCGGATGGTCTGTTCTCATCTTGTTTATCCTCCAAAAATACTACTGATGTCGGATAGTCAGTTCGCTTAGAAAGCGATTGAATTTGTCATCAAACGCATTCGCACTACGGTTTGTGTTACCGCCAACAACAATATTGCGGGTTTCGCCGGCCGCGTTGTCGACGGCCGCCCACACTCGCTGATGGGAGAAAAAGAACACTGCCACCAAGGTAAGGAACAACAAAACGAAGCCTACATAAACCACGTTTGCTCCAGGATCTCGTTGGACCGACAGGATATGTTGATCGGCGACCTTTTCGAAATCAGCCAATTGATATGTGTACCCTGCGACAGGTTTTGTGGCTACTGGGATGTTCGCCATTTTCGGCCCAAAAGCATAGGCCGTTTGAGGGAGCGTTTCCGGCTGTGTAACTTGCAGCACGGCTGCCGGATTGGGATACTCCGACGTGTCTTCATTCGGATCTTCAGCTCCGATGCGGAAATTACCGCGAAATTCTTTGAAATTGATCTTTGTTCCGTCCGCGAGCGTCGTCGATCCGTCTCGCGGAATTGTCACTTGCTGCGGTTGTCCGCCGCCCGCAGGCACAGCATTGACGGTGATACTGCGCGCGCGTCCGACAGGGATAAAGCTCGCCTGGAAGAAACGATAACCGCGATAATCAAAAGGACGGTTCATCTGCACGAAGGCATCGGTGGTTCCGGTTTCGTCGGTTATGGTGAATTTGGTCATCCAATCGATCGTGTTCATTGCTGACAGCGAGCCGTCCTTCTTGATCAGCTTTTGCTGCATATCGACGCACTCGATACTAAATGGCAGCTGCTTTGTAACCTGACTCGTTTTATCAAGATCGACGACCGTGTCGAGCATGAGATTGGTTGGCTTGCCTTGTGATACCGGCATTTGGCCGGTTGCCCCGAATTGAGACGTCAAAAAGCCGCCGGCAAAGATCGTCAGCAAACCGACGTGAACCGCGTAGGCTCCAAATCGATTCCACGTACCTGACTGCCCGAAAATATACGTTCGCCCACCTTTTTCGGTAGTGACGATCTTGCGCCAACCCGCCTTTTTCATTGAGCTCTTGATCTTTTCGGCAACGGCTTCAGTCGTGCCGTCCATCGTCAGATCTGCCGTTTGCTTCTGTTCTCGTAACCAACGCAGTGGCACTGTAAGATTTGGTTTTGACACGAAGGTCCATGTCTTTGGGAAGCGGTCGATCGACGCGAGTATGATGTTCAGCGAGAGAACGCCCAAGAGGACGTTAAAGTACCAAACGTGGTAAATATTGAAAAGCCCAAGCCTCCCGTACACGAGCCTTTGAGCCGGCGTTAGCTCCAGAAAGTAGCGGTCAAATCCGTCTACATTCTGCTGCATTACGACCATCCCAATAAAACATGCCAATCCGAGCAGAACCAAGAGTGTAACGCCCAACTTCACTGAGCAGAGTAGTTTGAGAAATCGGGAAAATAAAGATTCGCCCGGTTTCTTGGTCTTGGTCAGAGTAGCCGATTCCTTATTATTAATTGCTTGTTCGATCGTTGACATAATTGTTGATGACACACGTGGGTATCTTGAAGCCTATCTTTGGCAATACGCGTGCCCGGCCCGGATAGGTCGAGGCACGTCGACTTCGTGCTGATAATTACTGCATTTGCTGGACTTCCGGAAATATCAAGTGACTGACGATAAGCCCAACATCGCGGAATTTTACTGACAAAGCGTGAAGTATTTCGCGAAAATGAGCCTCTCCAAGTGACATTGGTCACATTACTTGCTAATTTCGTCCAATATACTACGAACGAGGCCTTTTTGCGCAATGAGAGCGATCAGCAGCAATGCAAAATCCAAGTTAGTTTTGAGCCTGGTTGTTACGGCCGTACTTGCCTTGACCGCGCTGTACTCTAACTATGATGTCGTCAGCGCACAATCAAAGACGCGTCCGAAACCAACGCCGCGAAAGGTCAAGTATTCCGAATTTCCACATGATACCAAGGCGCACAAGATCGAGTGTGCCACATGTCATAAATTTCCTTCGGACAATTGGAAAACGGTCCGAACCGGCGCTGACGCATTTCCGGATATCACCGAATATCCGAAACATGAATCGTGTTTGAATTGCCACAAGCAGCAGTTTTTCAAGGGTGCAAAGCCCGCAATATGTTCAATTTGTCACACTAACCCGTCGCCCCGAAACAGTGCTCGGCACCCATTTCCGAATCCCCGCGAGATCTTTGACAAATCGCCAAAAGGAAAAAAGGCGGAATCCGATTTTGTTATCGGCTTTCCACATGACAAACATATCGAAATCGTGTCTGACCGAGGTCGGTCCTCGTCTCCATTCATTAACGCGTCATTTGTCCGCCGGAGCCGAAAACTTGCAGGAGAGGAAAGCTGCGCCGTGTGTCACAAGACGGCTAGTCCGCTGGGCGATTCAAAAGACGAATACCAGACTCCGGCTCCTGCGAATCTCGGTGATGGATTTTGGCTGAAGAAGGGCACATTCAAGTCTGCCCCCGTTGGCCACACAACATGTTTCACATGCCACTCGGCCGATTCCGGAATGTCGCCGGCGCCGACAGATTGTGCGACTTGTCATAAGCTAAAAACGGCGTTCGGGCCGGTTGATTTTGATTCGAAGCTCGCAGAGCCGATGAAGGTCGAAGACAAGATGATAATGGATTCGTGGCGTCGGCGGGACTCGTCAGGGAAATTTGCCCACGAATTTTTTGCGCACACAGAAATGAGCTGTACTACGTGCCACAACGTTGGGGCCATGAACACGACGGACCCTCTGACCAAGAAGGTATCCATTTCGTCCTGTGCGACATGCCATGTGACCGCGACCGTAGATGACGGCGGGGCACTTAATTACGAAGCTGACCAGCGAAAATCGAATCCTGCGTTCGTGTGCATCAAGTGTCATACATCATTTGGCAAACTTCCGATCCCTGGGTCGCACACGAAAGCATTGGCGGAGGCGGGCAAATGATCGGAAGGACATCGGAAAAAATTACAAACAGGTCGGTCCGCACCAAATATATCGAGGCCGCGGTTCTGGTGTTTTGCCTTGCCGCATTTGCCTTTGGATTTACCGTGTTTCCTCGAGATCCGGCGGCAGACGAGATCAGCGGGCCAACCGATATTCTCGAAGAACCGCCGGTTCAGGATTACTCCAAATTCCAGCATACGAACGAAGCCCATTCCCGTCTTCCGTGTTTGCTTTGCCACAATCGCGACGGAAAATCGCCGACGATAAAACGGTCGGTTGGGCATGCGCCGTGCGCAGGATGTCACGTTCAGCAATTTTCAAGCAATACTAGTCCGATGTGCCTGATCTGCCATAATCCGGGCTCGGTTGCAGTCAAGCGGTTTCCGCCGCTACGAAGTTTTAACGTAAAGTTTGATCACGGTCGGCACGTTCGCCAAACAAATTGTGCGACTTGCCATAGGCCCTCGCGACGAGGCGTTGCCTTGTCAATACCGTCGGGTAGTGCGGCTCATAACACGTGTTTCCAGTGTCACGGACCGGACACCGAGATAGGAGGCAAGAACATTGGTTCGTGCAGTACCTGTCACCAGTTGGGCCGCTTGGTAAGAACGTCGGAATCTGCTAAGGCATTTTCGGTGAATTTCAGCCACCAGGAACACGGTAAGAAACTGAATTGTGCCGCGTGTCATACCATTCGGGCCGGTGCAGCCCGGGGCCGACAGGTTTCGGCACCTCTGCCGTCGATGCATTTTGCTCCGGCAGGCACACCGAGTTGTGCCGCTTGCCACAACAACAAACGGGCGTTCGGTCCGGGCGATTTCAGCAATTGCAAACGATGTCACGAAGGTCAGTCCTTTAAGTTCTGACGAGAGAAGTGCGTAGAAATTCGCGGCGGTCGCGAAGATTGCCGTTTCTAAAACGGATAATTGGCGATAAAGTGGGCATTTGATCAGCAAAAACACTTAGTTCGGTTCCACGAGGGCTTGGCACGCCCGTTGCAATATCTGATGGCGGCGAATTGGTGAACTGTATGTGTTCAGCCGGTTCGAAAGTCTAAATTCAGGAGTTGATAATGAGAACCAATAAAATGAAGTTTTTTGCAATCATATTTTTTGCCGTACCTTTGTTCCTTTTGGCGGTATTTAATACGTCGCCGGCAAAGGTGGCCGCATACGTTCCGGACGAACCTGCCGCTGAATATAAAGCAAAATGTGCAATGTGCCATACTGCAACCGCGAGCAAGTTTTTTGATCCGGCAAAAGCTGACGAACATCATGTACAGGCCATTCTGAAGGGTCAGAAAGGTGAAAAGCCGCCATTTATGCCTGGATTTGAAGCCAAGGGCATGACCGAAGACACGGCGAAAGGTCTGGTTGCATACATGAGGACGCTAAAGCCGGCGAATTGATAAGTAGAATACCGGTCCGAGCTCCTTTTAGAGCCATGGCCGCCCTCGCGAAAGCGGGCGGTCTTGGTTTGTATAGGAAGCGGACATTTGAAAGCAGGTACCGATTATGGCAGACAACGAAGAGATCAAAGACGTGCCCGAATCCGAGGGACAGCCGAAAATGCGGCCGCCGAGCTTATTGCGTAACTACGTAAGTTTCGTTGGCATGGCGATCGTTGTCGCGGCCGTGACCAGCGACCTGCTTCTGTTCTTTATCGAGATCACGGCTACTACCGAGAATGCTTACATCGGCATTCTCACTTATATTATATTGCCTTCAATAATGATGTTTGGGATCTTTGTGGCAATAGTCGGAATGATCTTCGAACGCCGTCGGCGGCGGAAGAATACCCCGGATGATGTGCTGGCCTATCCGATGCTCGACCTTAATAATCCGCATACTCGACGTACCTTTATGGTATTTCTCGTCGGAACATTGATGTTTATTGCAGTCAGTGCTTTTGGTAGTTACAAAGCGTTCGAATATTCGGAGTCCGTCGTATTCTGCGGCGAGACTTGCCACACGGTAATGAAGCCGGAATTTATGGCGTACAAGGCCGGTGCACATGCCCGCGTCCGCTGCGTTGATTGTCACGTTGGTTCGGGAGCCGACTGGTACGTTCGTTCAAAGCTATCGGGTGCGTATCAGCTTTATTCGGTGACATTCAACAAGTATTCGAGGCCGATCACGACGCCGGTTCACAATCTGCGTCCGGCCCCCGAAACTTGCGAACAATGTCATTGGCCGGAAAAATTCTTTGGGGCTCAGATGAAAGTATTCAATCGCTACGGAGACGACGAAAAGAACACGCTTCATCAAACCCGAATGCTGTTGAATGTGGGCGGCGGGAGCACGGCCGCCGGCCAAGTGACCGGTATTCACTGGCATATGAATATTGCCAATGAAGTTACCTACATTAACACCGATGAGCAGAGGCAAGTAATACCTTGGGTCAGCATCAAGGACCGTGACGGAAACGTGACCGAATATTACGACCGAAACAACCCGCTGCCTGAGAATAAGATCGCCACAGCCAGCAAACGGAAGATGGATTGCGTCGACTGTCATAATCGCCCGGCTCATAAGTATCTCCCGCCGGATGATGCCGTAGACGAAGCTTTGTCTGCAGGCGCTTTGGATCCGTCACTTCCTTTCCTCAAGCGACAGGCTGTAGCCGCTTTGTCCGGGAAGTATGAAACCACGAGCGAGGCGCTGAATTCAATTGATTCGAACATTACGGAATTTTATCGAACAAATCACAAAGAGGTCTTTGCCCAACGACAGGACGTCATCAAGAAGTCAGTTACGGAACTTCAACGGATATTTCAGAATTATTTCTTCCCTGAGATGAAGACTGATTGGCAAACGCATCCGAACAATGCGGGCCACCTCAATTCACAGGGCTGTTTCCGCTGTCACGACGGCCAGCACGTCAGTAAGGCGGGCAAGGTCATTACCAACGACTGCAATGTATGTCACACGGTGATCTACGATTCTGGCCGACCGGCTATTGAGAATGCACAGACAGGGTCATTTAAGCATCCCGTCGATCTAGGTGCCCTGGCTGATCGCACATGCAGTTCGTGCCACAAACCTGACCAACCGTTCAAGCACCCGATTGATCTGGGCGACATATCGAAGTTTCAATGTGCGGTCTGCCACGTGAAGAAGAACTAATTATCAAATAGCGAAAACAACGATCGAGCCCAAGGAATTATCCTCGGGCTCTTGTTGTTATACCGACTTTACGTAAATAACAAACTTGGCTATACAGAACTCATATCTTCATCAGCTTTGTCCGATCCGGGATCGGTTGCATCTTCATTAGCTTTCAACATATCTTCGTAAGCCTGTTCGTGCTCTTCCTTGAAGGCCTCTTCAGATACGCGGCCGTCGATGAACGCGAAGTTGATCGGATAAACGTCCGGGTCGAATATCACTTGATAGAAATGCCAAACAATGATCGCAAGCGTAGCCAGAATAGCTTCGTAGTAATGGACAGCAAGTGCGATCTCGATCCACCAGCGTGGCAGGAAACTAAAGACATCGATCTTGAACCAGAGCATCAGACCTGTCAGGCCCATGATGACGGTTCCCCAAACGACCGCCCAGTATTCTGCCTTTTCCGCATATCCAAACCTGGCGATCTTCGGCTTATCTTTGGTGAGACCGACATAATAGGAAAGATTGCCTAACAGGTCCTTGACATCCTTAAACCGCGGCAGCATGTCGATCACCCAAAGCCGGCCTTCCTTCGTGAGTGCAAGATAGAGAATGTGATATGTCCCCATCACCAGCATTACGACCGCCGCGAAGCGATGAACAATGCGTCGAATCGGTTCGCTATTTCCCATTAGCCATCCAAGCCACGAATCCGGATATTGCAAGGCAAAGCCGCTAAAGACGAGAGCGATAAAGCTCGTCAGCAAGAACCAGTGCTGGACGCGTTGATTGAGGCTCAGCCGTACTATGCTTCGTTCCTCACGTCGTTTGGCTGAGACCTTCTTGCGCCAGATCAGGGCGTTATGAAGCACCATCCCTCCGATCACGAGAAAGATCAATGGCAGATATATCCAACGTACGATCGTCGTTCCAAAGAGGCCGAGGTCATTTGATGGATCTTCCGAGGCGAGTGTCGATGTCAAATGGATCCGGCCGTTCACAAAATTGGAACCTGCTCCGATGTGACATTGGCTGCAGGTCTGCGAGAGGTTGTCAGCACTGATCATTGACCGCGCATCCGACGACGGCAATATGTTATGAACGCCGTGACAACTGGCACAGTTGGCGACAACCTTCGAGCCCATGTCGGATGCCATTCCGTGATAGCTGTCCTTGTAGCTGTCGACGCGTCCGCTCGCAACGCCGAATTCCTTGGTCAATGCGACGCCCTCATGACACTTTGCACAACTGTCGGTCGCCACCGCCGCCGACGGATTTGCTTTCGTTGGGTCTACCGGTCTTTGAATGTCATGGATACCGTGGCAGTCGGTGCATGACGGAGAACGGGAAACGCCTCGTGTGACAGCTTCGCCATGGACGCTCTCAACAAACTGTCGGGACTCGGTTCCGTGGCACCTGCCGCATGTGACCGCAATATTGGTCTTTGCGATGGTAGAACGCGGATCGGATGCGGGCTGGATATTATGGGCACTGTGACAGTCTGTACAGACGGCCGCCTGTATATCGCCGCGGGCGATCGCTTTTGCATGAACGCTCTCGCGATATGCCATGATGGGACGATCGCTGATCCCTGTGCCTTGCATGACATTCTTGTCACTGTGGCACTTGCCGCATGTCGACGCAATAACAGCCCGATTTACGGTCGATTTCGGGTTTTCAGCCGGAAGTGCTGTCGTAAGGTCGCCGTTTACTGTATGACAATCTTTACAGCTCGCTATAGGTTTTCCGTTTGGCGCAAGTTTCGCGTGAATACTTGTGTCGAGGGCACTATGCGTATCCTTGTGAAACAACTCGCCGCCCAGATTGGGAATTGCCTTGCCGGGACCGTGACAGCCGGCACAATCCAAGTTCACATTGGTCGGAAACTGGTTTGCCTGTTGATTCGCGGATGGGACCTGCGCCGGCGTGTTCTGAGCGCTTGACTCGATCGACCGATAAAAATAGAAAGCCGTTCCGGCCAACAAAAAGCAGATGATCGTTGCGGTTTTGATGTGTCTTTGCATCACGTTTTACCTCGCTCTGCAGCCTATATCTAATCGTACCGAGCCCGCTCTGATGCTACAGTGATAGTGGTCACAAACGCCTGTCGCAGGATCACAGACCGCAGAGATCCGCGATCCCGTGAGCCGTAAGACACCATGACCGACAAAGCTTCTCCTGCGACCGACGGTCAAAAGCGTTCGAATTAAGAAGAATTAAGCACAAGTATGAAAGTCTCTTAATTGTCCCGAGTGTCCTGCGTGTCCGGCGTGTACATCGTGTCCGGGCTGTACATTCAAGTTTGACCCTGTTTGCCGGCTAAATTGTCAAAGAACAAACTTTGTGCCAACTATAACACTAGCACAATTCGTTCGAAACGGAAAGGCCTTTCTTTCCTGATCACACTTAGTCGGCTTTTCGCGACATCAGCAAGTAGGCGGCGTAGAGCACGATCATGATCGTGTCCGCAACGACGGCGGTCCCGGCTCCGAAGCCAAGGTATTGTTTACCGTAAAGCAGAACGAGGGTAATGAATATCGCCTTGCTCAGGCCGGCTATCACGAGGGCAAAACGGCGTACGGGTTCGTCAAACGCACCATATATCAGCATGATGCCGATCAGGCCGATCAATGCACCCCAATTTCGGACAATGATCTCCGAGGGCGGGCCCGGCATGGATTCGCCGAAATTCGATTGTACAGAAGTCGAAGGTGAGAACAGACCGAGAAACATTGTGCAGGTCAGAAGTCCCGAAATGAGCATCAGCCATTTGAAGTTATCCAGAAAAAAGCGCATATCCTGCCTCCCAATACCGCATTTAGATCTTTGAAAAGTTTTTTGAGAACGGCGGAATTATACACAATATTTGCGAGGAAGCATCAAAAAAAGAAGAACGCCGGTGTGCTGGTGGCACCGGCGTTCTGATCTGGCGGAGGGTAGTATGTGCAATTAACGGTCGGCCGCACGGCCTCCGAAGTAGATCCGGAGAGACGTGTACGGCAGGTGAGCCTTATAATTCTGAGTCAGGGTCTGATCGTCCCTGTACTTGAAATATTGATAACCGACATTCCAATCGACATTTCGCGTGATGCGGAATGCCAGTCGAAATTCGGGTGAATGCATCTTCATCGGATACGATGTGATGATGAACTGCGGCAAAGCTGAGAAACGTGTTCCCTGGCCTCGATCTAGACTGATCCGATAACTGCCAAAGAACGATACACGCTTGTGCGGTTTTGCCGACACATCAAGATTTGCGTAATTGTCGCGAACGAAATACTGGCTGAATCCAAATACCCGACCCGTTGCGACCGACACCTGGATCGCTGTATTAGCGGTCATATGGCGATAGGTATAGCCCGCGTTGAACGCGAGTTTGCTCGACGCTTCCCAATCGACCGAACCGGAATACACGCGGCTCTTGATGACAGCACCGAAATCAAGCGGCGGCACGGTCAAGGATTCCGAAGGATTGGTATTGTCTCTCGAGATAGCAGATGCGTTGAAGGCAAAATTCTTTGCTGTTATGCGGGACCGCACACGAAAGTTCGTGTATTGATAATTCTCAAGACGCGAAAAGACATTGTCGGCGGTGCCATGTTCGGCATCCCAAAAGACGACCCAATTCTTGATCGGCTTGATCTTCATTCCGGCAATGACCGCATGTGTACTGTTTGATTCTTCCTCGTTATAGAATCTCGGGTTCGTTGTCGACGGAGCCGACGTGAGCGTAATATCATACCCGGTGACATTGACCTTACGATGGGTATATCGGTATCCGATATGTCCGGCAACCGCGTTGTTGACCTGGAAATCGCCCTCGATCGTGTTCACATATCGGTCATAATCATTGACACGATATGCCCCTGAACGGACAAGGCTCGTGGCCAACGGCGTTCCGGCATTATTGCGTCGATAGAGGGCTTCTTCGAGAGCCTCTCCGCCGTTTACCGTAAACCGGTCATAAGAGAATGTGTTCGAAATGCGAAAGCGGTCATTGAAATTGTAGGTCAACCCAATGTCGCCTCGCATTTGAATTCGCTTAGCAAGAGAGGTGATATCAAAACGGTCAAGATCGACCTGGTTGTTTGAGTTGTCACGGCCTTTGATAATTTCGACCATCGACATCCGGCTTCGGGTCTCGGTATAGATCAAACGGGCTGAGAAGTCCAGTTTCTTGGCGATCGTTCTCTGCAAGTTGCCGGCAGTGTAATAGCCGGTTCCGTCGGTCGGGAAGATCCTGCTGAAGCTCGACAGTGCCGAGGTATTGGTCGGGTTGTTGCCGGGACTAAGCGACGTGATCTCGTATGCAGAACGATCTCTGAAAAGTCTGAAGCCCTGAGTGATACCCCAATTGAAACCGAACAGCTTGCCTTCGGCTCCGACTCTGAAATCATTCGAACGGTTCTTGGTCGTATTCGTTACCGGGAATTCATCGCTGTATGCTCGGATCGTCCATACGCCGGGGCCGTTGAAATTACTAAATGAATAACCAAAATTGAAGCGGATCTTCTCGTTCTGCGGCATGGCCACAAAATCAAAGTCGCCCATCGTATTCTCGGTATCAGATGTGTGCTGGCCCAATACGTGATTTGATAGATTATTGAAATATGCAATGCGGCGAACGTTACCGTTAAAACGATACACGCCGGTCTTTTCTACATTAACGCGGGTCGATCCGAAACGGTCCGAGCCCCAACCGGTATTGCTGATAAGCAGCGAATCGAAATACTTTCCTTTTCCACTGTCGCTTTCGAGCAGCAGGTTGGTGTCGAACGACCGCAGTCCTTGTTTGTAGTCCAGGTCGCTGCGGTATTTGTTCTCATTTCCGGAAAGCCGGCGCCAACGCCAACCAATTTCTGTGGTCGACGTTACGTTATATCCGCCCCAGGTCACATTACCATCTGCCGGCGGTGTCGTTTGTCCGTTCGCCGATCCGATAATAATGAATAAAAAACAAAATACCGTCAGCGAACCGATGAATAGGATCGGGCTCGAACCGCCTATACGTTTAATTGATCTTTTACTGTCC
Source organism: uncultured Chloracidobacterium sp. (assembly GCA_964625555.1). GTDB lineage: Bacteria > Acidobacteriota > Blastocatellia > Pyrinomonadales > Pyrinomonadaceae > OLB17. The sequence continues at coordinate 7,742 of CAZVDM010000022.1, read as the reverse complement.
AACATAATTGCCTCCTCTTACTCATCGACTATCTGAAGTAAAGCCTGCTCGCGTTTGATCCGTGGATACGGGTATGACAAACGGTGCAGCTTAAATAGCGTGTCTGCGTCTGATTGTGCGGCGTTTGCGGTGCCCCACCCTCGACATCGTTCAGGTTGCTATGACATTCGAGACACAGCTGACGAACCGAGTTACGCGACAGCAATTTTGGATTTGCCGATCCGTGCGGTGTGTGGCAGGACGAGCAGCCCTCGGTCTTGAGCGGAGCATGTTCGAATGCGAACGGGCCTTGTTTGTCGCCGTGGCACTTGATGCACGAGGCGTCAGCACCGACCGCTAATTTGGTTTGCTTCGACTCGAAACCGCCGTGTGCATTGTGGCAATCGCTGCATTTCATCGCCCCTTCGAGGACCTTATGATGAAACGGCTTGGCGAATTGAGCCTTGGTCTCGGTATGACAGCCGATACACAGCTGCGGCTCGCTCTGTTTGAGCAGGGCGACAGTTGCGATTCCGGGGTTCTGAACAGTGGTTTGACCGATCTCCGTTATCGAACTTGGCCTGTTATTCGGGAGCGTTCCATGAGAACTATGGCAATCGGTACAGCCGATGTCATTGCGCCAGTGTTCGCCGCGGCGGAAGTTATTATGGCTCTCTTTGCCGGCGTGGCATCCAAGACAGGTCTCTGAGATCTGTTTCGAATTCTTGCCGGTGAACGAGATTATCTTTGTTTTATCTCCGCCGCCTTCGACGTGGAGTTTGCCGGGGCCATGACACGATTCGCAGCCCTGAGCTTTATCTTTCCAACTGGCAACTTCCTGCAGTTTGGCATGTTTTGTGCCGGTAAACTTTTTAAACTGGTCCTCATGGCAGGCTTTGCAGGTTTCGCTACCGACCAGATCATCCGGATTCGCATTCGCGATCAGGTTTATGGTTGACGAATCGCTCTCTGGAATTATCGAATCGCCGCTAGCTTGGGAAACCGTGCCCGACACTGCCCATGCGACCAAGAACAGTGTAAATACTGAAAAAAGAAGAACTTTGATTTTATTAGTTGACGTCATGACGAATGCCTCCAAATTGGTGCATATTGTCCAAAAAGGACCAAATACGACCTAATCGTAACGGACATACTACTGTCGTGATGTGAGCCTCGTCACAAATCGCAAAAAAATGGAAAAAACTTGAAGATCTTAATGATCAGTGGGATTTGATCTCTTCGATGGTCCGTCGATAGAGCCGGTTGAGTATCTCGGCAAGGCGGAAACACATATCGGGGTGTTCGTTGACAAAATCTTTCAGGTCGCTGCGGTCTTTTTCGTCGAATTCACTGAGGAGTTCGTCCACAGTAAAAAGGTTACGAAAAAAAAGCTCACGCTGTTCGTCCCGGAGCATCATCGACACACCTCCCGGCAATGACTGATAATTATTCGTTTGGCATTCAAGCGATAGGACGCCCGTCACAATTGTGTGTGACGAGCATCACATATCGGGATGAAGGTTCTTGCGGGTGCCGATGACAGCTTTGAGCCGCCGCCGGTCGTGAATGACCATTTCGGAGCCTTTGAGAGTAACAAGTTGATGCTCGCGAAAATATTTGAGGGCACGCGTAACCGTCTCGCGTGATGCGCCGATCATCTCGGCCATTTCTTCGTGGGTGAAAAAATTCTTCATTCGGACCAATCCGTCACCGCCGGTCCCATTGCCGCTCCAGCCGAGGAAGAGCTTTGCCAGCTTATCTGCGACCGAATCCGACAAACCGAGCGAACAAACTTGTCGATATGCCGTCTGGTAATTGCGGCTCAATTGGCGAGCTGCATTGAGGCATGCATCCGGATTGGATCGCAGAAGTCGGATAAAATCGTCGGCAGCCAGATAATTTACTTGACATAGTTCGAGTACTTCGGCGGTCGTTTCATATTCCGCGCCGTCGATAGCGGCACTGAGTCCCAGCACGTCACCGGGTTCGACGATGCCGAGGATTATTACCTTTCCATCCTGCGAGCAAGTTGATAGTTTTACCTTGCCCTGGCAGAGCATGTACACGCCGTTGGCCGGCTGGCCCTCGACAAAAAGCATCGTGCCTTTTGGATATACCTTTGTAACTGCGATGGATTCAAAGCCGTTAAGGCCGGGAGCCGGTATGTGGCAAAAGAAATTTTCGTTATGAAGTGAACAGGACTGGCATTTATCCTGGATTCGTAAGTCGTGAGCTGCCTTCATCGTATTTTGTTTCGGCCATAACGCCGACCCTTCTTTATAAAGTAGTTTTTTGCCCTCTTGCACTAAAGGCTTGATCTACGTGAATGCAAATAACATTCCCAACGCCGCGAACCCATAAACATTTTAGATACAAACGTTTACCAATGATCGGTCACCGCGTCGATGCGTTGTTACGCGTCGAATTACTCCAAGCTGTGAAAAAATTCGCACTCCGGTCATGCCGCGTGGCTTTCGAAACGCAGTACGGTCGTGTTTCCGTCTCCGCATTTGATATCGACGCCGTCCTCGTCACCCGACGCACTAAAGTGAAATATCAGACCAATTGCATTATCCACCTCGTGGCAGAGTTCACCAACCGAGATCTGAACAGATGGCAATTCTTTATGCGTATCCACGTCGAGCCCGTGGAAAGGCAAGCCGTTTTCGAGCCAGTAGTCGTTGACAGTTGTGCCCTGCTTTTCGAATACGCCAAGCCGAGTTAACCGTCCCGCATTGTTCTCGGTAAAGAACCTCATGTATTTTGACCATTCGTGTTGTGTTGCTGCTGCATTCATTTTCGTTACCTCACAGATCGATAATTCGGCGGTCACGGCCTACGATACCTGACTGAGTTTTTCTTCCAAAAGTTTTGTGGAAACAGTCAGGAAATCGTGCGCGGTGATAATGCCGACAAGGCGTTCATTCTGTACGACCGGAAGACATCCGATATTCTTGTCACGCATTAACTCGAGGGCGTCGAGTGTCGGCGTTTCAGGTGTTACGGTCACGATATCGGTCCGCATCACATCTTTGACCGTGATGCCTGTTGAATTGCCGCATTTTCCGGCAGCCATTAACTCGATCAGATCCCGATGAGAGACGATCCCGATCAAACGGCCCGCATCGTCCTCGACCGGTACGTGCCGGACGTGCCGCCAATGCATAAGGCTCGCGGCAAGGTCTAGCACATCGGCAGGGCGAACCGTAAACAGATCGACGGCCATGAACTGTTCGACCGTCTTGTAACTGTCGATCCACTGCGAATCGGCCGGGATCTCAGCCAGCTTCCATGTGTGCATAGGATCATCACTCCCCTCCTGATGGGCTTTCATCGCGGCCGTAAGCGACCTGAGCCGGACATTCGGTTTGGCGCGCTTGTCCATTTCGCAATAGGAATCGAGCATCCACTGCGCGCCGGATTTCTCTTGTGAAACGCGTTCCTGAATAATATCAAGCAGCCGTTCGCTGTCAGCCACATCGACTCCGGCTCGCACCAACCCTTTTCTCGCACGTGGAAGTAATTCCTCGAGAATTATGCGGCTGACACGGCGGCTTTGTCCATCGAGCCCTCGTATCTGGCCTTTTAGGCCGTATCGAGCCGCATTATAGAAATTTGTTCGCGCGTCATCAAATGTCATGTGGTCCCGAATATCGCCAAACTCTTCGGGTAATTCGGTCATAAGGCCAAGAAAAAAGGCGGCATTTGCCATTTCATCGGCGATCGTCGGACCGGCGGGCAAAAATCTGGCTTCGATCCTTAGGCCGGGCTTGCCGTTGACCACGCCGTAGCAAGGCCTATTCCAACGCCAAATGGTCCCGTTATGCAGTCGCCAGGCCGCGAGCTTCGGAATACCTCCTGCCGCCAGCACTTGCAAGGAATTCTCCTCGATGGCCTGGGTCAAGAGGATCCTGAACCGGATCGCGTCCTCGTGAAGCACCTCAATTATCGAATCTTCGACCCAACGATCGCCGAAATTTACTCGAGGCTTCTGATTTCTCTGTTTATGCGTAAGTGAACGCGTGTCGGTAGACTGCCTGAAAACAGCAAGTCTGGTTTCGTGCCATAATCTGTGGCCAAGCAGGATCGGCGAATTGACGGCAGATGCGAGAACCGGACCGGCGATGGCCTGCGCCCAGTTATAATACCTGACAAAATCCTTTGCCCCGACCTGTAGATGCACCTGAAAACTTGTATTGCAAAATTCGATGAAAGTGTCCTGCAGGGTCAACTGGAGTTCGTCGAGGCCTTTTATATGTATCACGCGATTTTCGCCGTGCAGTTCGGTGACAATGCGGTCGATCTCGTAATATCGCGGGTGCGGCGTAAGGTTTGCGCTTGTCAGATCTGATTTTTGGATCGTAGGTAAGATACCTGCGAGGACAACCCCGCCGCCGAACCCTGCCGCCGCTTTTCGCACGAGTCCGAGGACCTCATTCAGCTCGTCTTCCATCGCCCGAAAGCAATTACCGCTGAATTCCAGCGGCGTCAGATTCGCTTCCAAATTAAATAGCCCGATCTCAGTCGTCAGCCTCCCGTCTTTTGCTTTTCCGATCACGTCCAGGGCAAGCGGAGCGGGGCGATACGCAGAATCGACCAGGAACATCTCTTGTTCGGCACCGATTCGGCGGACATTCTCCTCGAACATCCCCGACTTCAACATTTGCTCGAGCGCCTGCAGATCGTTCAGCACGCTAAGCGTGAAGGCCCGCATTTGTTCGTCGTCATAATCACGTGTGACCTTTTTATCGCCCATAGCTTATTTGCCTTTCCATTTGAATGGCCCGGAGGTGTCGTGCCGCCGGCGGGTGACGATCAGCTTGTTGCCGCTCCACCGACGGCGTCTGAAACCGAGCAGGTGAAACACCTGAAGCGGGAAGAGCCGCGCAATGCGGGTATCGACGAGCAGAGTACCGGCGTCGTGCTCATCTTGAACGACGCCCGGCAGCCAATGCACGAGTTTTTGCACGCCGATCCGCCGCAAGAGCCCCGACAGCCCGAGCCAAAACGGCGAGATCTCGCGGCCGATGAAAAACCCGTCCTCGCCGAGCTTTTGATAAAGCGGCATCAGGAGCAGGCCTTTTTCGATCGCGGTAACCTCGCCGTTGCGGTCGGTGCCAAGAACTTCGCCCTTTCGGATCGGATCGAAATTTGCATATCCCGGTTTCATGACAAATTCGTCATCGGCGGTTATCGCATGCCGGTATCGCACTTCGAAAACGCGTGAGCGGCTGTACTTGCCGGCCAGCCTGATCTTGCTTGCCGCAAATTCAGGGACATCGCCCTCGCCGATGATCCCGGCGTTGATCAGGGCGAGCCACACGAGAGCCTCGTGATTTTCGGCTGTTTCCGGTCCCGCGTGCTGGCCGCCTTCGAAACCGAGTGTGACGGCACCGGTGTTGTTCAGGTATTCGAGCATTGTCCCGTCGAGCTGCTCTTCGATACCAAGTAGAATAGCTACGGGAAATCTTTGCGCGAACTCACGGTTCCTCAGCGTGTCCCCAACGGTGGCGAAAGGCATTCCGCCTGTCGATGTCGAATGGAGATCGAGCACAAATACTTCGTCCAACGCAGTGATCAATATTCCGTCTAGGATCGCGTCGAGCTCGCGTATTTCCGCGCGCTCTGACGAATGTGCCATTACGACGGCGCGGTCGCTGGAAAGATTTGTCGGCGTCCACGCTCGATTGAGATCGTGGTCGATGAACCGGACGCCCGCTGCGATCGCACGTGTGTTGCCGGCCAGGAAATACACACGACCATTGAGCCTGTCGGCGCGTTGTGTGAGTTTTTCAGCAACGCTTGCAAGCGCCGTGACACCGCCCGGCTCGTTACCGTGCAGACTGCCGACAGCGATCAGCGTCGGGCCGGTCGACTTGCCGACAAACGCGGCGATCATGTGTTCGCCCGCATCATTCCATACTGCCGAACTATGGTCGGCAGCCGCAGCAAATGGTTGAACAACCGTCTCGGTGATAAGTTCCATAAAGGCCACTCCAATTGATCAAAATGCCATTCTGTTTGGCCGGTGATGATGAAGTACGACACGGTCAATAATGCCGTATGCGAGAAACAGCAAACCGGGAACCACAAACAACGCAAACGAAAATCCGCTCGGGAGCGTACCGTTCGCCCACAGCTCATATGCAAAATAGAAGGCGGCTATGCTTAGGACCGAGATAATGCCGCCGGCCAACTCGTTTCGCCAACCTACGGCAAATCCGATCAAGAGTCCGACAGGAAAGAAAAGCAACCCAACGAACTCGAATCCTGCAAGATCGGAGATCTGTAATCCCTCGCCCAAGAAAAACAGGGCCAGCAGCAACGCTGTCGCAACGCTCAACAGCCTTGCAGCCCAGCGCACTATGAACATCGCGGTCGATTCGCCTTCACGTATGTGTAACATTTCCGCCACCTCCTGAGTTTCGGTCAATTTGCCGGAGATCGGTAAATACTTATCCGGAGCAGACACTACTGCAACCTTCGTTCCAATGACCGCTGCCGGCAACACACCATATTTTATTGACAAAATCCGAAGCCGAACTGCGCGTTTCGAACAGCCCGTCGGGAACTTTTCGCGGAATGCCGTGAAAATCTACGCACCTTTTTTGCCGGAACGAAGCAAAAACAGCACATTTCGGTGTGGCACAATGCTTGCAATGTGTCCGCTCAGGCCGCGATCTCCCGAAAGTCATCGCGGACGGAGATTTCGTAAAAGGTGGCGACGAAAGATGCGAATACTAATTGGTTATGACGGTTCCGAGGCTTCAAAAGCCGCACTTTACGATATGCATCGCGCAGGGCTCTCGGGAGCTGCCGAGGTTCGCCTTATCACGGTTGCAGATCCGTGGCAGGATCCGAAATCACTCGAAGACGCCGGGCGAGTTTCGCAGGAAGGCCTGGCGATACTTCATGCCGAATTTCCGGTGTGGAAGCTGTCGGCCGAGGTCCGTGAGGGTTCGCCGCCGCGTGAGATCTTGGCTGTTGCAGAAACAATGCGGCCGGACCTGCTTGTGCTCGGGGAACGCCAGAACATCGGGCACGGCACTAGTTTTCTCGGTCAGACAACACAGACATTACTTACCGAGGCCGAATGCTCGGTTCGGATCGCTCGGGGAAAGGCCGGCGGCGGTACTCGGCCGGAAAAGATACTTGTCGGGTTCAACGGTTCGCCGGCTGCACTGCTGGCGGTAGATGCGATCGTATTGAGAAACTGGGGGGCGGATGCAGAGGTCAGGCTTTTGGCAGTCGCCGATTCATCTGTTCTGAGTTCGATCGGCCGATTTACTCCTCAGATGACCGACGCAACGATCGAGGCGAGATTTGTCAACCAATGGGCCGAAACGCTTGCCGCAAGTGCGCTCGAAAAATTGACCGAGGCCGGTCTCCAAACCACTCTGCACGTAACGCTCGGCCACCCTGCAGAGCTGATCACCGAACACGCCGAAAGCTGGGGTGCCGACAGCATTTTTGTCGGTCCGCACTGCTCGTTAAACTCATTCGAAAGATTCCTGCTCGGCAGCGTTTCGGTTGCCGTTTCGGCACGGGCTTCGTGCTCGGTCGAGGTCGTCCGCCTGCCGGCCGAAGGTCACTGACATCAGCGATACATTTTTTGATCTCACATCAGGCGCGCAGGCCGCAGGCGCGCCGAAAATTCGCGCGGTTTTGAAAGAATACCAAATGTGTTTTTTTATGTGTTGGATCCAAATTGTGGTACGTACCACAAATAGATCAACAAAATTGAAGAAAATGCCGTGAAATAG